>CAKUDT010000038.1 GCA_934645125.1 uncultured Eggerthellaceae bacterium | reverse complement strand
GTTCCAGCGGGACACAAGATTCGCCTGGCGATTTCTACGAGTTATTGGCCGTGGATATGGCCCTCAAGGCAGCCTGCGGCAATTGCCGTTGATGCCGCTGGAAGCTCTTTGCTTTTGCCGGGTCCGGCGGATTCGGACATTGCTTTGGGCGAACCGTTCGAGCCTGGTCAGATTGCACAGGGCGTTTCGTGCGAATGTGTGAAGAAGGGGTCGCCGTTTACCGTGCGAACGTACAACGAAGAAACGGGCACCATGGAGTTTTCGCGTTCGACCGACGATGATTCGCTGCAGCGCAACCCGAGCGGCATGATCTTTGGCGATAAAAAGCACACGCGCTACTGCATCAACGAGAACGATCCGCTTTCTGCCACTATGGAAAGCGTTCGCTGCACCACGTTCAAGCGCGACGATTGGATGGTGGTAAGCGAAGTGAATTCGTGCATGAGCTGCACGTATGACGATTTTGTCATTACGACCGATACCAAGGTGTACGAAGGTGAAAAGCTCATTCATTGCGAGTCGCATACCGAAACAATTCCGCGCGTGTTCAATTAATGAGGTTGCGATGTCGTTTTCTTCGAAAGACATATGTTGCGAATCGGCAGGCGCTGTGGCAGGTGACTGCGCTGTTGCGGACAATCGGGCGGCGGGTGGTTCGGTGGAAGGCGGGGCCGCGGGTGGCGCGCGCAAAGCAGCCGATTCGCGGTCTGCGGCCAACATCTCGGGGAAGGAATCGTCGCTGCGGGGAAAATCGGTTGTGCGGCAATACGCCGATCTGTTCCGCGCGCCTGGCGTTGCTCCGCTTGTTCTTGCCATGATTATTGCTCGCATGCCCACGGGATGCACTACCATGCTTTTGGTGCTTTTCGTGGGCATGGATTACGGCGCGGCAACGGCAGGCGCTGCTTCGGCGGCTTGGACGATTGGCCTGGCAATTCTTGCACCCTATCTGGGAAGATTGGTCGATCGCGGTTTCGGGCCGCGCACGCTGCGTATTACTGCGGTTGCGGATGCCCTTTCGATAGCGGCTCTTATCGCCCTTGTTTTCTTTCAAGCGCCTGCGTGGACGGTGCTTCTTGCGTCTTTCTTGAGCGGCGCGCTGAACCCCCCGGTGTCGGGAACCACGCGGTCTTTATGGAAGATGCTGGTGGGCGATGAGCTTTTGCCGGTTGCGTATAGTTTTGAAATTCTGCTTATTGACACGCTCTATGTTTCCGGACCGCTTTTGGCAAGTGTTTTCATTGCTTTCGGCATTCCCCAGGTGGGTATGGCGGCCACAACGGTCTGTTTGGTTGTGGGAACTATCGTGCTTGCGGCTTCCAAGCCGGTGAAGCGTTATGCACAGTGGGGGCACGACACGTGGCTCGAACAATCGCAGCATGACCAGGCGCAATATGATAACGCGCAGACGAAAAGCGCACAGGCGGGCCAGGTGACGCTTTTGCGGCATCCGGCGGTATGGGCGGTTCTTATTGCCTGCATGGGCGCCATGATGTTTTCCGGCTGGATGGAAACGCTCATTCCTTTGCATTTCAGCGCGAACGGAGCATCGGCCGAAGGAAGCGTGCTTATTTCCTTGTGGTCGGTGGGGTCAATCGTGGGCGTTTTGGGCTTCGTGCGCATTCAGCCAGCGCTTTCGCGCCTGAGCCTTGCTAGTCAGTTAGTACTGTTCACGGCACTGTATTTATTGCCAACTACGGCGGTTGTGTTCATTTCGGGCGATGGTTTTGGGGCGCTTTGCGTGTGCATGACGCTTGTTGGCGTATTCGTGTCGCCTTGCACGAATTTGCACTACCAGGTAGGCGGTCAGCAGGCTCCCGATTGCCAACATGCCGAGATGTTCTCGTGGCTTAACACGGCAACAAGTGCCGGCATTTCTTTAGGTGCGCTGCTGGCGGGAAGCTCTATTGAGCTTGTGGGGTCGCAAATAGCCTTCGATATTCCCTTCGCTTTTGTGGCTATTTCGCTTGTGTCTGCGCTTTTGCTGCGAAAGTTCTCTTGTGCGAAGCGCGCGGAGTAGTGGTTGGCTTACCGGTTTTTGAAGGCGGCGCAAGGACACGATGAGGGAAGGCGCATTGCGCTAAAGGGCAAAGCTCAATCCATCGGCGGCAGCTTGAACGCATCCGTTGTATTGTTCCAGGTAGACGTTGAGTTTGCGCAGCGTGATGGGTTCCATGTAATGCATGGCCAAATGCGTGAGGTAGATTTTCTTTGCATCTAGCTCAAAGCCCTCTTCAATGCAGCTTTGCACACTATGGTGAGCTTGCGGCGCGGGGCAGTCTTTCCAGTACGTTGCATCCATCGCGAGCACGTCAACGCCGCGCACGCGCTCTGCTGTTTCCGCAGGTAGGCGCCCTGTATCGCTTGCGTAGAACAGGCGCGTCTCATTAGTTTCAATCAGATAACCATACGTTCCCGCTGCGTGCGTTACCGGCAGAGCGGTGTAGCGCACGCCATCGAACTCGTGGGTGGAAAACGGCTCAACCACGTGTTCATCAAGCGCGTAGCTCATGTAGTGAAACTCGGTGTTGATCTCGTTCAGGGTAAGCGCGCTGCCGAACGTGGGAATGGCGTGGCGCGTGCGCAGCTGCATCATGTACTCCATTTCGCACAGGCCGCTCACGTGATCGGAGTGGCAATGCGTGAAAAGCAGCTGGTCAATGGCGCGTACGTTTTCGCGAATGAGCTGATGGCGCGTATCGGGCGGCGTATCGATAAGCAGCGTGCCGGCGGGGAAGGTGTCGCTCGCAGTCGTGTCATCAGATCCTGCGCCGCCGTCGCCCGCGCTGAGGTCCAGCTGCGCGCGCAGCTCATTGCTCACGCTGGGGGCGCCTGCTCCGCGCACCATAACGCCGCAGTCACCGCGGCGAATGGCGGGGTTCTCGCGCGCTTCCTGGCAGACGGGGCAGTCGCAGAAGAAGGCGGGAATGCCGCATCCGGCTCCGGTTCCCATAAACGTGAAGATGTGCTGTTTCATGTTTGCCTTGCCTTTCTGCGGTATTACGTGCACCCGTGAGCGACGGAGCTGATGTCTTGCGCGCGGCCCCTTCGCCTTCGCTTGTTCATTCCATAGAAGTATATCGCTTTTGCGTGGCGCGCCTGCTCACGTTTGCGCCGCCGTTCCCGTTGCTTTCGCCGCTGGCCACCTGTACCGCCGCCGCTTGTCCGCCGCTGCCCGTTTAAATCGCGCATTTCTCCACAGATAACCCATTTCCCCTGCACGAATCTTGCCTATTAGATATAATCCACCACCTGGAGCACCCTGTTCACTTTTAAGGCGCTTCATGCAAACGCGTGCGAACTTGATGCGGCAGGCGCCTGCATGAAATTGCCAGGAACGGCGCAAGCTTGGTCGGCTGCGACATAAGCCCAGCGCAAAACCGAGAACACCGTGTTTCGCTTGCGGTATTTTCTCGTTCCGCAGGCACGTAAAAGTGATAGGAAAAAACGAGAGAAGCGAGAAGAAGAGGAAAGGTAGATGACTAAAGGTGAAAAGCAAGGGCTTTTTCAGCGTATCGTGAAAAAGCCTAGCATGGACACCGAGGTGGATGTCAATGCCCCGGGTGTTGAAGTAGTAAAGTCGCTTTGCTATTTCTGCCATGCTAACTGCGGCGTCATCGCTTATGTCAAAGATGGCGACGTAATTAAGATCGAAGGCGATCCGAATTACTCCAGCCAGGGCGGTCTGTGCTGCCGTGGCACGAGCGCTCTGAAGCATGTCAATCACCCCGCTCGCGTGAATCACGTGCTTAAGCGCGTGGGCGAAAAGGGCGAAGGCAAGTGGGAGCAGGTTGACTACGACACCGCTATCAAAGAGGTTGCCGAAAAGCTCAACCAGATCAAAGCCGAAAGCGGTGCAGAAGCTGTTGCTTCCGCCGGCGGTACCACCCGTACCGACGACTGGGCACGTCGCCGCTTCCTGAACCAGTTTGGTACCCCCAACGGTTTCCACAATGCACTTCTGTGCTGGATTCCTACGTTCATGGCCGAGACCTGCGTTGCTGGTTGGTCCCCGTTCGAGACTGACCTGGGCGGTGCACGTTGCCTGATGCTGTGGGGCATGAACCCCGGCGCTTCCAGTCTGCCGTCCATGCACGGTTACTGGGATTTGTGCCACGATGGCATGAAGACCATCGTTGTTGACCCGCGCTACTCCGAGACCGCTGCAAAGGCCGACCTGTGGCTGCCGCTGCGTCCCGGTTCCGACGCCGCCCTGGCGCTGGCCATGTTGAACACCATCATCATGGAGCGTCTGTACGACAAAGACTTCGTGGCAACTTGGTGCGACGGCTTCGAAGAGCTCAAAGAGCACGTGAAGCCTTACAACGCACGTTGGGCTGCGCCCATTACTTGGCTGACCGCCGACCAAATCAAGCAGGCAGCTCGCCTGTATGCCAAGAATACCCCTGGCTGCATCCAGTGGGGCTGCACGTGGGACCAGCTGGGTCGCTCTTCGACCACCGCTTCTCATGCGCTGGCTTTGATCCGCGCCGTTTGCGGCAACCTGGAAGTTCCCGGTGGCGACGGTATGCCTGGCCCGGCACTGAACTACCTGACCGACGAAGAGCTGGAACTCAACGAGCTTTTGCCCGAAGAGCAGAAGGCAAAGCAGATCGGCTCCAACAAGTTCAAGCTGGCTTCTTGGCCTGGCTACCAGCTGATTTCCGACAACGCTAAGCGCACGTGGGGCAAAACGCTTCCGGCAGAATGGTTCTGCGAAGCACACGGTCCCAGCGTGTTCAAGGCAATCCTGACCGGCGATCCGTATCCGGTGCGCGCCCTGATCAACTGCGCTACCAACCCCATGATGTCCTACGGTGACTCCAAGATGGTTCTGCAGGCAATCAAGAAGGTTGAATTCCTGGTTGTTGTTGATTACTGGATGACCCCCACCGCGCTGTTTGCCGACTACGTGTTCCCGGCAGCTGGCGCCCTGGAGCGTCCGGTCATCGTGACCCACTACGGCGCTACCGACTCGCTCATGGGCGGCCGCCGCGCAATCCAGCCGAAGTACGACCGTCACACCGACATGACGTTCTTCCGCAAGCTGGGTCTGGCCTGCGGTCAAGATCCGGCGAACTGGCCTTGGGAAACCGAGGAAGAAGCCTACTACGCCATCATGCAGCCTATTGGCCTGCCGGTGAGCTCGTGGGATGAGTTCGTTGAGAACATCCGCATGTACTATCCGCCGCTGCACCAGAACAAGTTCGTTACGAACGGTGGCTTCTGGACTCCTTCCGGCAAGGTTGAGTGCAACTCTTCCATTCTGCGCGAGCTGGGATACCCGGGCATGCCCACTTACTTGGGTTGCTCCGAGAACGAAATCGACGACCCCGAAGTGGCTGCCGAGTACCCCATTGTTCTTACCACCGGTGGTGGCTTCATGCCGTATCACCACTCCGAGCATTTCAACATGCCCGAAATCCGTTACCTGTCTCCGGATCCGTACTTCAGCATCAACCCCGAGCTGGCCGAGAAGCTGGGCATCAAGCAGGGCGACTGGTGCTGGCTCGAAACGCGTCGTGGCCGCATTAAGATGCGCGCCGATGTTGAGCCCGTATGCGACCCGCGCGTGGTCTTCGCACCGCGTGGCTGGTGGTTCCCTGAGCGCGATGGCTCCGCTGACCTGGACAACCCGTTCGGCTGCCTGGAGTCCAACGTTAACGTTCTGACCTCGGTTGATGACGAGCACTGCGACCCCATGGGTGGCTCTTGGGCTAACCGTGGCCTGATGTGCAAGGTCTACAAGGTCACCGAAGAAAACGAGCGCACCGCTGCCGACAACGCCTTCTCTATCCCGGGTTCTGATCCCGTAAAGAGCATGGACGTGAAGGGAGCCGTGCATCGTATGCCCAGCGACTTCATCAAGGCGCGCGAGGATGTTCCCTTCGAATGGCCGCAGCCTGAAATCGAAGTGCCGGAAGGCTACGAGTGGGTATGGCAGAACAACTCGCTGTACCGCAAGGACAACCACTTCAGGTTGGATGCTTCGGGCTGGTTGATCAACCCGCGCACGAAGGGCTACCACGATGCAACGTACTGCTATCGCTACGACGCGAACGCGCAGTGCCTGGTAGACGACGCCACGGGCGATCGCTATGACATGTCCTACAATAAGTTGGCTCCGGTAATTGCTGGCGTTCAGACGTATCCTAACCAGGATGCTCCGTACGCGGTTCCCGCAAACCTGACCTGGGATAGGGAAGCAGGCTACGCTCGTCTGGGCGACAAGCCTTACATCTATGATCCCAACAGCGGTTGGTTGATGGATCCGGCAACCATGGCTTACCACGACGCGAACTACGGCTATCGTTACGATGCCGCAGGTCAGTGCTTGGTAGACGATGCCACGGGTGCAAAGTACGACATGTCGTACAACCCCTTGTCTTAGAAGCGATCGAGTAGGAAGGAATTAACATGACCCGTTACGCTATGGTCATCGACAAGCGTCGCTGCATCGGTTGTCATTCCTGCACGGTTGCCTGCCGTACGTGGAACAAACTGCCGATTGATATTATCTACAACCCGGTTCTGACCGAGGGCGTTAAGGGCACATGGCCCAACGTTCATCGCGAGTGGACCCCCATGCTGTGCCAGCACTGCGCAAAGCCCGCATGCGTTCCCGCTTGCCCCACCGGCGCAAGCATCCAGGACGAAGACGGCACCGTTTGGGTTGACTACAAGAAGTGCATGGCCTGCAAGGTGTGCGTTAACGCTTGCCCCTACGGCATGCGCGATGTATCCAAGACCGAAGAGTTCTTCCATCGTTTCGTGCGCAAGTGCACGTTCTGCCGCAACGCGCGTCAGCTTGACCCCGATGCGCAGCCGTACTGCGTGAAGACGTGCCATCAGAAGGCGCGTATCTTCGGCGATCTGGATGACCCGAACTCTGAAGTATCGAAGATCGTCGCTTCCGTGAAAACGGAGCGCTTGCTGGAGGATTTGGGCACCGAGCCGCAAATCTATTACGTACCTGACATGGGAGGTAGGCTCTAATGCGTCATCATTATTGGGAATGGCCCATTGCCACCTATCTGTTCCTTGGTGGTATGGGCGGCGGCATGTTCTTCTTGGCCGCTGTGCTCTCGTTCTTTGTTATGCCTGAGCAGGCTGCTCTGGTTGGCTCTGCGCTGGCTTGGCCGACGTTCTTTGCGCTGGTGTGGCTGGCTGTTGGCTGCTTCTTGCTGGTTTTCGAGCTGGGTCAGCACTACGCGTTTGTGTACGTGTTCTTCAATTCGATGACCTCGGTTATCGGCCACGGCGCGCGCTTGCTGTGCGTTGCGCTGATCTTCGGCCTGTTCTGGTGGAGTTCTTATCTGCCGTGGGAATGGATTGCGCCGCTTGCGGGCTTCTTTGCCACGTTCCGCGTGCTTAACCTGGCGCTGGCCGGCCTTGCTGGTTTCTGCATCATGCTCTACACCGGCATTCTGTTCTCTACCCTGAAGGCTCACTCCTTCTGGGCAACCCCGGCCCTGCCGGTGCTGTTCACGGTTTCCGCTCTGTCCACCGCATGCGCTTGCACCATGCTGTGCCTGGGCTTCACGGGTCTGTACCCGAACGTGGGCATCTTTGGTCAGGCTGCCATTGCGTTCGTGGGCTTTGAGATTCACGAGCTGCTGCACACGCTGGACATCATTCTGATTCTTGCCGAGCTGACTGTGCTGTTGCTGCTGGTGCTGTCGCTTATGTGCGCGGGCAACAAAGTTGCTCACGACGCAGCTGCTCGCTGGGTGCGCGGCTCTTACGCTCCGCTGTTCTGGCTGGGCATGGTGTGCTGTGGTCTGGTGCTTCCGCTGTTGCTGAACATCATTGGCATGAGCACGCCCGCTGCTGTGCTGGCTCTGTGCGGCGGCTTGCTGCTTCGCTTCCTTATCGTGTTCACCGACGACCGCGCAGAGATTCCTGGCGAGACCAGGTACTTCAGCCGTTTGAAGAAGCCCGGTACGGAATTCATGACGAAGTGGGCTGACGGCGAGAACATCTACTAAGACGTTTCTGGCTTAATTCAAAGGGGCCTGACTCACGCTGCGAGTCGGGCTCCTTTTTGCTAGAATCGGGTGTGTGCTTTTGCGGGGTTGCTTGCTAAGGCCGGCTCTTTAGGGCGCTATGGCGCCGGGTGCGTCTGGTCAAAAGCCATGCGTTTTGCGGGACGGCGCATGCGCGGCGCTGTTGGTGCCGCGGAGCAGGCGGCGTTCGTGTCGAATCACTTCGAAATCTAGGAAATGACCTGGGCATTTGGTAGATTTTGGAGCGATGAAAAGGGAAGGGGAAGGTTCCGATGGAGACCACGTATTCATTTGAAGATGTGCTTACAGGTGCCACGGTTGCGTGCGGGTATCCGTATCTGCAGAGCCACTATGTGGAGAAGTCTGCGGGCGCGATTCCGTGCGAGTCGGTGTTTTTCCCTGGCTGTAGTTTTATCAATTACGGGTTGCCCCTGGTCCAAGCGGTGTATGACACGCTGCGTCAAGCGGGAAGCGTGCAAGGAATCTCGCTTCTGTGCTGCGGGAAAATTTTGTCGTACGAGGTGGGCGGCGATGAACTGCGGGCGCATTTCGAGCAGCAGTTCCGCGATCATTTGAAGGCGGCGGGTGTGAAACGCCTGGTGGCAGCATGTCCGAACTGCGTTGCGGCATTGCGCGCCGCGTGTGCAGCCGATCCTGCCACAAAAGACATCCGGGTGGTGGCGTTGCCGCAAGAGTTAGCACGCTTGGGATATCGCATTGACCCCGGTGTGGCGCAAAGTGTGGCGGCGCTGGGTTATCCTGAAGGAGCGGCACCCGATAACGTGGTGTTTTGCCCGCATGATTCCTGCCCCGATCGTGAGGTGGGGGAATTTGCGGAAGGCATGCGTCTTTTGGCGGAGAATCTTCCCGTGGTCGAGGCGGCGCATCATGGGCGCAAGTCCGTGTGTTGTGGATCGCTTCCGCGTGCGGCAGGAAAGTTCGATGCGGCTGACAAATGCGCGCAGCTGTGCGGTTCCGAGAGTGCTGCTGCGGGTGCTTCGGCCATTATCACGCCGTGCGTGAGCTGCTCGTTCCAGCTAACAGTGGCGCAGCACGAGGTGCCCGTGTTCCATTACCTGGAACTTCTTTACAATTGGCGCATCGGCTGGGCGCATGCGGATATGTACATGAAGCTGCGGTTTTTGTTTGACGACGTGCCTCATAAAGAGGGCGCGCAGGCAAGCAAT
>CAKUDT010000037.1 GCA_934645125.1 uncultured Eggerthellaceae bacterium | reverse complement strand
TAAATCCTCCCAAATGCTGTACCATGCGCGAGAAAATCTTCTTGCGGCAGGCGTTGACGCGCTGCTGTTCCACATGGATGCCCACGAGCTCGATTTTCCCGATAACACGTTCGATCTTATTGTTACGCGCAACGTTACGTGGACGCTTACGGACCCTCAAGCTGCTTTTGCGGAGTGGCGTCGTGTGCTCAGGCCAGGCGGTAAGCTGCTGGTGTTCGATGCCAACTGGCATTTGGAGTTCTATGACGAAACCCAGGCACAGAAAGTGCGCGAAAACGAGCGTCGTCATTATGCGAAAACGGGCGAATTCATGGCGGTGTGCACGAACGACAAGCCGTATTACGATTCGCTGCCGCTTTCTTCTATCAGCCGCCCTGCCTGGGATGTTCGTGCTCTTATGGAGGCGGGTTTCGGCAACGTTGACGTTATGGAAGACGCCGGTGCACGCGTGTACCTTGATTGGGAATATGAACTGTATGAAGCATCGCCCCTGTTTGCGCTGGCTGCAACGAAATGCGCGGCCCCCACTGCAGATGATGTGTGCGAAGCAACGCGCAACTACTGGAACACGCGCTCCAAGACGTTCGGCCTTGATGGGGACATCCATAAATGGGGCGATTTGATGCAGGAAGCCCTTGGGGCGCGCGACGTGCGCAATCCGCTTATTCTGGATGCCGGCTGTGGCACAGGTGCTATGTCGCTCACGCTGGCTTCGCGCGGCTACTCGGTGCGTGGCGTTGATTTCTCCCAAGGCATGCTTGAGAAAGCGCGCCAGAATGCGAATGCCATGGGCCTGGAATTTCCCCTTATGGTGGGTACGGTAGATAACCTGCCGTTTGCGGCGCAGACGTTTGACGTGGTGGTCAGCCGTAACGTGCTCTCCAACATTGCCGTGGCCGAAGAAGCGCTGGCGTGCTGGTGCGATGTGCTGAAGCCGGGCGGATACCTTATGTATTTCGATTCTTCTTGGTGGGGATACCTGCATGATGAAACGCTGAGTCAGCTTCATCAGAACGCTTACAGCACCGATAACGTTATTTCCAGCGTGTTGGAAAACCTTGCTAAAGACATGGACATCACGAAAGAGCAGCGTCCTGCGTGGGATGTGTCTGTTTTGACGCGCCTTGGCATGGAAGTTGAGTTTGCGGAAGAGGTTTCTTCTTTGGTCTGGACCGATGAAATGCGCCAGATGTATGAGTTCGCGCCCCAGTTCATGGTGATTGCGCGTAAGCCTTGCCGCTAGGTTTCCTGCATGAGAAAGATGGTATTACAACGACTGGTGCAGCTGATACCAGTGCTTTTCATGGTAACGTTGCTGTCGTTTTTCCTGATGTATCTTTCTCCGGGCGATCCCGTTACCGCTCTGCTGGAGCAAGGGGGTTCGGCGGCGGATCCCGAATTGGTCGCTGCGAAACGCGCTGAGTTGGGTCTTGATAAGCCGATTATCGATCAGTATCTTATTTGGTTGGGCAATGTATTTCAGGGTGATTTGGGCACTTCGATTAGCTCGGGGCGCCCTGTGGCCACCGAACTGTTGTCCCGTATGCCGGCCACGTTGTTTTTAGCAGTGGTCTCGGTTGTTCTTACGCTGCTCGTGTCTATTCCTTTGGGTTGTTTGTGCGCTCTGAAGCGCAATAAGTTCACCGATTACCTGATTCGTGCGCTTTCCTTTATTGGCTCAGCGTTTCCCGGCTTTCTTATGGCGCTGGTGCTGGTGTTTATCTTCTCGATTACGCTGCATTTGCTTCCCAGCATTGGCAGCATGCGCGGAGCGGGATGGGTGCTACCCGTGCTTACGCTGGTCCTGTGCGAATCGGCGGTCTACATTCGCCAAGTGCGCACCATCGTGCTTCAAGAAATGGAGCAAGAATATGTCGAAGCGGCACGCGTTCGCGGCTTCTCTGATGCGAAGATTCTGCTTCGGAGCGTTCTGAAGGCGGTTGCGCCCACTGTCCTGGTGCTAACGGGCATGACGTTTGCCCAGCTCTTAGGCGGAAGTGCCATTATCGAGAGCATTTTCAACTGGCCGGGCATTGGAAAATATGCCGTGTCAGCGGTGTTCTCGCGCGATTATCCCGTGGTGCAAGGTTATGTGTTCATCATGGCCACCTTCTTTGTGCTGGTGAACCTTTGCGTTGACTTGGTGCAAGTGCGCCTTGATCCGCGTGCGCGCTTGGCTTTGCGTAAGGCGCGCGTGCTTTCGCGCAAGGATCAGGAGGCCGCTCATGAGTAAGCGCACGACTCCTGAAAAGCTGCGAACGCGGCGTCGCTTACTGGTGACTTCCGTGTTGGCGCTGGTGCTGATTATGTTCTCCCTGGTGGCGCCTTTGCTTTGCCAGCATGACCCCGTTGACGCGAATTTAAGCCTTGCCAATTTGGCTCCGAATGATGAATACCTTATGGGAACCGACTCTTTGGGACGCTGCGTTTTGTGCCGTGTATTTAGCGGCCTGCAGACCACTATCTTTTCAGCGTTGCTTGTGGTGGTGGCAAGCGCTGTCATCGGGTCGGTTGTGGGCTCGTTGTCGGGCTATGTGGGCGGCGCTTTCGATTCCGTTGTTATGCGCATCACCGATGCGTTCATGGCATTTCCCGCGCTGGTGCTGGGCATTGCTATTGCGGGACTTTTGGGCGGCGGCTTGAACAACGCCATTATTGCGTTGGTGGTTCCTGGTTGGACACGGTTTGCGCGCCTTGCGCGTTCGTCTGTTCTGTCGCTGAAAGAGCGTCCATTCGTGCTTGCTGCCATCATGAGCGGCCTTTCCAAGCCGGTGATTGCGCTGCGGCATGTGCTACCGAATATTTTGCCGCCTTTAGTGGTTATGGCCTGCCTTGATGTGGGCGGTTCCATGCTGAATTTGGCGGGCTTGTCGTTTTTGGGCCTGGGTGCGTCGCCCCCTTCGCCTGAATTGGGCGCCATGATCAACCAAGCATCGAACACGATGCAGACAACTCCGTGGGCGGTTTTCGCACCGGGTGCGGTCATTTTGATGGTGGTGGTTGTTCTTAATCTGTTTGGTGACGCCGTAAACGATGTTCTTGGCAAGCACCATGTGGATAAAGTACGCGTGAAAAGCATCTTTAGAAAGAGGAAGGCATATGAGGAAAACGAACGTGAAACTGCGTAGTCGTATTCTGGGCGTTTGCCTGGCTGTTGCCCTTACTGCTGCGGCAGCTATGGGTCTTGTGGGCTGTTCCGCTTCGGGCTCCAGCGCCAGCGGAAGTGCAGCCGCGAAAAGCGACACCATGAATGTGGCATGGACCTCGAACGCGGGCGACTACAACATTGACCCCACCAACAACTACATGGGTTGGCAGGGCTCCTACCTGGGTATTTATGAGCAGCTCTATCGTATTGACGGCAATTTTGAGCCTCAGCCTATGTTGGCGCAATCTGCAGAGATGGCAAACGACACCACGTGGAAGATTACGCTGCGCGACAACGTTACGTTCCAAAACGGCAACAAAATGGACGCCGCTGCGGTAAAGGCGAGCTTGGAGCGCGCTATTTCCATGAACGATCGCGCTAAGAAATCCTTGGATATTGCCAGCATGACGGCAGAGGGCAACATTTTGACAATTGTGACGAATAGCATGAACTACGGCTTCGTAAACGAGCTGTGCGAACCGGTCACGTCTATCATCGATGTGAACTCGGGCGCTGCCGACAACATGCCGGTGGGTACTGGTCCCTACAAAATTGACTCCTTCGCCGACAATGGCGATGTGCAGCTTTCCGCATATGAGGGTTACTGGCAAGGCGAGCCCAAAATCAAGAAGGTAAACGCTTTGTACTTGACCGATGACCGCTCCAAAGTTTCCGCGTTGCAAAACAACGAGGTCTGCGCCCTGATGAACGTTGCGGATGATCAGCTGTCTGTGCTGAGCGATACTTCTAAGTACACCGTGTATCAGAGCAACCAGGCGCGTGCTCACATGCTCTACTTCAACATGAAGAGCGAGATTATGAGCGACGATGCCGTGCGTCAGGCAGTGAGCATGTGCATTGATCGCGACTCTTACGTGAAGGCTATCTACAATAATGGCGCGCAAGCTGCCCACGCGGTGTTTCCTGATTCTTCGGATTATGCTGACGGCGTGACGTCTCTGACTTTCGATGTTGAGAAGGCGAAGCAGGTTCTTGCCGATGCGGGCTATGCCGATACCGATGGTGACGGCATTCTGGACAAGGACGGCAAGAAGCTCTCTCTGCGCATTTGCACGTACGAGGCAAACGCTGCGCTGCCCAAGGACTGCGAAGCGCTGTCTTCTCAGCTGAGCAAGATTGGCATTGAGTGCAGCATTGAAGTTGCCGAAAAAATTGGCGCTCGCTTGAATCAGAGCGATTGGGAAATTGGCACCATGGCGTATTCCACGTTGCCCACAGGCAACCCGTACACGTACCTGTCCACCGTTTTGGGCACCGATGGCACCGCGAACTACGGTAAATACAGCAACGCCCAGGTCGATGAGTTGTTGGCTCAGCTGAAGCAGACCAAGGATGAAGCCACCCAAAAGCAGCTCGTGCAGCAGATTCAGCAGATTGCCTTGGATGATCATGCATATGTATACATGGTCCACATGCTGGTCAACGATGTAACGGCGGCAAACGTTGAGAATCTGAAAATGCATGGTCAGTACGACTGGCTGAGCTACCAGATGGATTACAAGGACTAGCGAACAAGCGTCATGACAACTTTGCTTGAAATAAACAACGTGAACGTCTCCTACGATGGTAGCGCCGTCTTGCACGGCGCCACCATCCGGGTGGAGGAAGGCTCCGTTGTGGGCATTGCGGGGGAATCGGGGAGTGGTAAAAGCACCCTGATTCATGCTGCTCTGGGTGTTCTTCCCGAAGGGGGTTCCGTCGATAGCGGTTCGTTTTTCTTTGAGGGGCAAGATCTGGGCGCTTTCTCGCCTAAGATGCGACGATGCTTTTTGGGGGAGCGTGCAGCTCTGGTCTCTCAAAGTCCCCAGGCTACTTTTAGCCCGGTGCGCACGATTGGCTCTCAGTATCGCGAGGTCATGCGCCTGCGTAAGGGAATGAGCCGTAAAGAAGCCGATGCTGCATCGGTGGAATTGCTTTCGCGTTTGGGATTCGATAATCCAAGCGAAGTGCTAAGGAATTACGTCTTCGAACTTTCGGGAGGCATGGCGCAGCGAGCCGCAATCGGCATGGCGCTAGTCGCCAATCCTAAGCTTTTGTTTGCTGATGAGCCCACGGCGGCGCTGGATGTAACCGTGCAAGCTCAGGTGGTCAGCGAGCTCATGCGTATCAATCGGGAGCTGGGCATGTCTATGGTGGTTATTTCTCACAACATTGCCGTTTTAGCGCACATGTCGAATTACTTGTACGTCATGAAGGAAGGGCGGATCGTGGAAGAAGGCGCCACAGATCAGCTGATTGCCCATCCCAGCCACCCGTATACCCAAATGCTTATGGATGCTGTTCCGCGGTTTGGGGGCAAGCAATGATTGCCCTGGAAGTGCAAGAGTTGACGAAGCGTTTCCCCTCTATGGCGCGCCCAGCGCTTGATAAGGTCGGCTTCCAGGTGGAGCAGGGGAAGTGCTTGGGCATTGTGGGCGGCAGCGGCTGCGGAAAAAGCACGCTAGCGCGCATTGTGATGATGCTTGAACAGCCTGATAACGGGCGGGTTCTGCTTTTCGGGGATGAAATTGGCGGTAAGGATTTGAAGTCCGCCCGTGATGTTTGCCGCACCATGCAGATGATTTTTCAGAACCCGATTGATTCCTTCGACCCGCGTCGCACCCTTGGTTTCTCTCTGATGGAACCGGGAAGAAGCTTTGGTCTTTCGCGCATTGAGGCGGAACGGAAAGCGCGCGCGTTGTTGGTTTCTGTGGGTTTGGATGAAAGCTTTTTCGGGCGCTACTCTTCGCAGGTCAGCGGCGGGCAATGCCAACGTGCTGCCATTGCGCGCGCTTTGATGACCGACCCTTCCGTGCTTATCTGCGACGAAATCACCAGTGCGTTGGACGTGACCACGCAAGCGCGCATTGTGGAGTTGATTGCCCAGCTCAAAGAGAAGGTGACCATCGTTTTCATCACGCACAATCTGGCCTTGGCGTCAATTATCTGCGATAACTTGGTGGTTATGGAAAAAGGTCGCATTGTAGAATGCGGCGCGGCACATGACGTTTTGGAAAACCCCCAATCCGATTACACGAAGCTCCTGCTTTCGTCGGTATACACGCTCAACGGGTAATCGTTATGGCCGTTGATTTCACCGAGGGTGCCCTGGGAAAAAGCGTTTTTCGATTTGCGGTTCCTCTTTTAGGTGCGAGCCTTATCCAGCTGCTTTATTCGGCGGAGGATATTCTCTTCGCCGGCAATGTTTTAGGCGCTGTGGGCTGTCACCCGGTTTCGGACGCACAAGAAGGCGGCGAACGAGCGCGTGGTTAGAAATTGAGGCTTCGGTAGAGATTTGTTCGTGATAAAAATGGGGTACTTTTCTGTAGGTTTGCCACGGTTTACTTTTTAACGACCTGGGGAAATGCCGAGATTCAGCAATCGCGAAGCTGAAAATCCACAGAAAAGTGGGTCGTTTTTATCATAAGGAATCTCATTCGGGGTCCTATCGCTCATTGTTGACAAATTACCCCACCTTTTGTCAACAATATGGAGGGGTCGTAGCGGTGGTTCCTGGATTGCTCCGATTATGTGCCCAGCAAGAGGGAGGGTGTATACTGGATGCTGCAATATGGTGCTTGTTGGGGAATAATGCAATGGAAAGTGTGTTTCGGCTCATGGGTAAGGCAGCAAATGTTCTTTTGTCCGTTGTTTTGGTGTTGGGCCTGATGCCTGCGTCCGCTTTTGCTGGAGAAGGGTGCGCTCCAAGCGCTGATCCAGATGCGGCAGCCATTGATGCCATCTTGCCTGCTTGCGAAGATACGACCTTGAACTCAACCGGTGGCAATGTCGATCAAGCTGAATCCGAAAACGGGGTGACCCCCGGCTGGACCGAGTGCGGCACGTGCGAGTGGATGATCGACGATACGGGTCTATTGACTGTGCGGCCCTTGCTTGGCCTTGCTTGTGGCAAGCTTGCGAGCTGGGGCATTTGGACCGATGTACCCTGGTATTCCCAGCGCAAGTCAATAACGGCTGCTCGCGTTGATTCGGTTGTATCCGTTGAAACGTGCCGCTACCTGTTCTACGGTTGCTCGTCGCTTGCTTCCGTTGACTTGTCCGGTCTGGACACATCGGAAGTAACATCTTTGTCGTCCATGTTTACCGACTGCTCTTCGCTTACGTCTTTAGATTTGTCTTCGTTGGATACTTCGAACGTGACTTCTCTGTCGTTTATGTTTGAGGGCTGCGCATCGCTCACGTCGCTTGATCTCACTTCCTTCGATATCTCCAGCGCAACGTCCTTGTCTTATATGTTCTCGGGGTGCTCTTCGCTTGAGACCCTGGACTTGTCAGCGCTCGATACTTCGAATGCAACGGATATGCGCTTTCTGTTCTCTGGCTGCTCATCGCTTTCTACTGTTTATGTATCGGGGTTGTTTACCATCGATGAAGCGCGTTCGTCGGATTTCATGTTTGCTGGCTGCACTTCGCTGGTAGGCGGCGCGGGTACCACGTATAGCGCCGCGCATACCGATGCGGCGTATGCTCACATTGATGCTGGAACCAATGATCCCGGCTATTTCACGGGGAGGCGTCCAAAAGGGGAAGGCGATGTGAACGGCAACGGCGTGCTCAATGTTGTTGACGCGCAGGCGGCTTATGAAATTGCCACGACCGATCATTACGAGAATCGTTCCGATTATGCCGACATGTGCCATCGTGCAGATGTCACGCGCAATGGTTCGGTTGATGCTGCGGATGCCTTCGCCATTCAGCGTGCAGCTTTGCGCGGCTGGGATACGTTTTAAGATGTTAGCGGGGGAACGGCATCGGCGCCTTCGTGCGCACAAGAAAGCGGTGAAGGAGCGCGCGGGTAGCAGTTAAGGCTACGGCGGAGTTTTGCCCCCCCGATTCCTCCGTGATAAAAACGGGGTACTTTTCTGTGGGTTTGCTAAGGCTTACTTTTTTGCGACCTGGGAAAACGCTGAATTTCAAAGCAAGAGAAGCTGAAAATCCACAGAAAAGTGGGTCGTTTTTATCATTGTCAGAAGATCTGTCGAATTATTCCGATGCAGTTTGTTGACGATTGCGATCGGTAAGCATACGGCCGTTCAGTTGTGCAGTTGTGGCGCAATTGTCGGCCAGGCTTCTTGCTTTTTCGTATAAGGAGTATACTTTTAGAGTTTATTTATGAAGCGCTTGCTTTGAAGCATTATTAGCACGACATTGAAGGGAAGTCCTATGAGCGAAATCATTCCTGGAGATTTGCATGTATCGAACGATGTTTTAGCCGATGTCGTGGGAAACGCTGCTATGCAGTGCTACGGCGTGGTTGGCATGACCGCACCGAACGCTGCCGATGGTATTGCAAAGATTTTGCCCGCCTCGCGTTTGCGCCGCGGTGTTGTGGTGACCAAAGAAGAGCAAGGCGTTCGCGTTGATCTTTATATTGTGGTCGAATACGGTATCAACGTTTCCACGGTTACGCGCAACCTGACCGATGCAGTGCGTTTCGCGCTGACCGAGTACACGCGCATTCCTCTTGCAGCAATAGAGGTTCATGTTCAGGGCATCAAAATAAAATAACGGTTCGAGATTATCGCAAAACGAAATTGAGGTTTTCATGTCTGAGCACTATTCACGAAACAACATTGTGAATGCGATTGCGGCTGCCAGCAAGATTTTGTCGGAGCGCAAAGAAGAAGTCAATCGCCTTAATGTTTTCCCTGTTCCCGACGGTGATACAGGCACTAATATGTCGCTTACCATTGAAAGCGTGGTCAACAATCTTGCGGCCATGCCCATTGGCTACACGCAAAACGACATTCGCAAGGCAATCACGCAAGGTGCGCTTATGGGCGCGCGCGGCAACTCGGGCGTTATTACGTCTCAGATTCTGCGCGGTTTCTGCGAAGGCGCGCAGACGTGCGAGGTATTCGATACGGCGATGATTGACGCTGGTTTCCAAAAGGCGGTAGAAGTTGCGTTCAAGGCTGTTCGCAAGCCGGTCGAGGGCACGATTCTGACTGTTTTGAAGGACACTGCCGCCGCTGCGAAGAAAGCACGCAAGGCAAAACTTTCTACCGATGACGCCATGGACGCTATTGCGGCAGAAGCGTTTGCATCCGTACAGC
>CAKUDT010000036.1 GCA_934645125.1 uncultured Eggerthellaceae bacterium | reverse complement strand
CCTGCCCGCCAGAGTCTGCATTGCACCTGAAAGCATTCAATATTCGGCTCCCAAATGCAACAACTAAAAGATAGGAGCGCACATGGCACTTCATCAGGACATCGTTCCCGTTGGCGTGAACGATCATGACATCGATTTGTTCGAGGGGCAGTATCGCGTCCCGAACGGTATGGCGTACAATTCCTACGTGATTCTGGACGAGAAGATTGCCGTTATGGATACGGTGGATGCTCATTTCGGGCAGGAGTGGCTGGCGAATCTGAAGGCCGCACTTGCGGGTCGAACCCCCGATTACCTGGTGGTTCAGCACATGGAGCCGGACCATTCGGCAAATATCGCGGTGTTTGCGGAGGCGTTCCCGCAGGCGGAAATTGTGGCATCGTCCAAGGCATTTGCCATGATGAAAGCGTATTTCGGCACGGATTATGCCGAGCGTCGCGTGGCGGTGGGCGATGGCGATACGCTTTCGCTTGGTGCTCATCAGCTGGCATTTGTAACAGCGCCTATGGTCCACTGGCCCGAAGTCATTATGACGTACGATGCTGCCAGCAAAACGCTTTTCTCGGCGGACGCATTCGGCAAGTTCGGTGCGCTTGATACGCCGGTCGGTGCGGAAGAAGACGGTTGGGCGTGCGAGGCGCGCCGCTATTACTTCGGCATTGTGGGCAAGTTCGGCAAGCAGGTGCAGGCGGTGCTGAAAAAGGCGGCGGCGCTGGACATCCAGGCCATTTGCCCGCTGCATGGTCCGGTGCTTACCGAGGATTTGGGCTACTACCTGAACTTGTATAACACCTGGTCAAGCTATGAGCCTGAAGATAAGGGCGTCACAATTGCGTATTGTTCCGTTTACGGACACACAAAGCAAGCGGCGCTTGCGCTGGCGCAGAAGCTGCAAGATGCCGGCGTGCCAAGCGTTTCGGTGTTCGACTTGGCGCGCGACGATATGGCCGAAGCGGTGGAAGACGCGTTCCGCTATGATCGTCTGGTGCTGGTGAGCACCACGTATAACGGCGATATGTTCCCGTTCATGAAGGACTTCATCCACCACTTGATTGACCATGCGTATCAGAATCGCACGATTGCCCTGATGGAAAGCGGTTCGTGGGCGCCCACGGCGGCGCGTGTGATGCGTGCGGCGCTGGAAGGCTGCAAGAACCTTACGTTTGTCGAAACCGTGGTGACCTTGCGCGGCGCGCTTGAGGCGGATGCAGCCGCTCAGGAACAGATGGACGCGCTTGTTGCCGAGCTTGCGCAATAGGGCAGGCTTTTTGCGCGGCGGACGTTGGTCGTTTGTTCCGCTGGGGTGCTTTGCCTGCTGTTGCGGGTCGTCGCCCTTGCCCGATGCAGCGGAATCCGCCCGCGCGTCAGTGCGTGGCGCTGCTGGCTTTCTGCTGGTCGCGGCCCACATCAAAGTTGCCGGGCCCTTCGCCAATTTTTTCGCGTTTCGCGGTGAGCACTCGTAGTATGTTTGAAAGGATTTTGACATGGAAAGAGAAGTTGCTTGGAAGAAATACTCCGAGCAGGATGTGCAAGAGCTCGAAGGCCTTGCTGCCAAGTATATCGAGTTCATCTCCCAGAATAAGACCGAGCGCGAATGCGCTACTGCTGCTATTGCCGCAGCTCAGGACGCTGGGTATGTTTCGCTCGAGCAGGCAATCCGCGATGGTCGCACCTTGAAGGCGGGTGACAAAGTGTGGGCGCATACGCATGGCAAAGCGCTCATGCTGGTCCAGCTGGGCACGAAGCCTTTGACCGAGGGTTTGAATATTCTGGGTGCGCACATCGATTCCCCGCGCCTTGACTTGAAGCAGAATCCCTTGTACGAATCCGACGGCTTCACGCTGCTTGACACGCATTATTACGGCGGCATCAAGAATTACCAGTGGGTCACGTTGCCGCTGGCGCTGCACGGCGTGGTGGCGAAGAAGGACGGTTCGGTGGTGACCATTGCGCTGGGCGAGGATCCAAGCGACCCCGTATTTTGCGTGACGGATTTGCTGCCGCATTTGGGAGCTGCCCAAATGGACAAGAAGGGCAACAAGATTGTCGAGGGCGAAAGCCTTGATATCCTGGTGGGCAACCGTCCCTTTGTAGCGACGGCTGCGGGCACCGCCGATGCGGCCGCGGGTGAAGGTGCAGCTCCGTCCAGCGAAAAAGATGCGGTAAAAGCTTGGACGCTCAAGCTTTTACAGGAAAAGTACGGCATTGAAGAAGAGGATTTCCTGTCTGCCGAGCTCGAAGTGGTTCCGGCAGGTGCGGCGCGCGACTTGGGCTTTGACCGCAGCATGGTTTTGGGCTATGGCCAGGATGACCGCGTGTGCGCGTATACGTCGCTTCTGGCGCAGCTCGAGCTGGACGCTGTTGAGCGCACTGCGGTGTGCATTCTGGTGGACAAGGAAGAGATTGGCAGCGTTGGCGCCACGGGCATGGCGTCGAGCTTCTTCGAGAACACCATGGCCGAGATTTTGTGCCTGGTGGGCCAGGATTCGCCTTTGGCGCTGCGTCGCTGCCTGGCGGCTTCGCGCATGCTGTCTTCGGACGTTTCTGCAGGCTACGACCCCTCGTACGCGGAAGTGTTCGACAAGAAAAACGTTGCGTATTTGGGGCGCGGCCTGGTGTTCAATAAGTACACGGGCGCGCGCGGCAAGAGCGGCAGCAACGACTGCTCTGCGGAATACGTTGCCCTGGTGCGCCGCATTATGGACGATGCGAACGTGAGCTTCCAAACTGCCGAGCTGGGTAAAGTCGATGCGGGCGGCGGCGGAACCATTGCGTATATCCCCGCCAAGTACGGCATGGACGTCATCGACTCCGGTGTGGCCGTTCTTTCTATGCATGCGCCGTGGGAAGCAACCAGTAAAGCCGACATCTACGAGGCGTATAAGGGCTACAAAGCGTTCCAGCTTTCCGAATAGCGCAGCGTTTGCGGCGTGAGAGTACGGCGAGCCGGCTTGTCTGCTGGCTAGAGGGCCTGCAATCGAATCGGGGTGGATGGAAGACCGGGTGCTTCGATTTCTCTGAAATACGGAGTGGTTGTTGCGAAAACGCCTATAAATTCGGGCTAATCGACGATAATCAGTGGTCTGAGGACGCGAAAAGGGGCTTGGCGGAGTTGCCAAGCCCCTTTTCTGTGGTCGCCGCCTGAAAAACCCCAGGTCAGATAATCTCTGAATTTGCGATAGTTCTGCTATCTAAAATAAAACCACCGAATATCGTCGATTTGCCTGAATTTGCAATCGATTTTCCAACAAGCAGCTGAAAACGTCGCAGCTTTATGAAAGCAGTGCGGCAACTTCGGCAGCATTCGTAGCAACGGAGATGCGGTCAAGCAGTTCATGCGCCATAAAGCCTTGCTCGACCATATCGGCGAATGCCTGCAAGAGAGCATCGTAGCAGCCGTGCGCGTTCATGACGATAAGGGGACGCTTGAGCATATCGAACTTCGCGAGCGCAATCGCCTCGCTGATTTCATCGAGCGTTCCCATGCCGCCAGGAAGCGCCACAAACGCTTCGCCCAGTTCAAGCATGCGATTGCGCCGTGTGGGCATGTCGTCAACAATCTCTTTGACCAGTCGTCCGTTATAGTTGTGCGGACACGGCGCCTCGGTCTCTTGCAGGAAGTGGGGAATCACGCCAATCGCGTTTCCGCCCGCATCTAGCACGCCGTCTGACACTGCTCCCATGAGTCCCGTGTCGCCGCATCCCCACACGAGCACATGGCACTCGTGCGCCATCCAGGCGCCTAATGCGTGGGCTTCTTGCATGAATGACGGGTCGTTTCCAGGGGTCGCTCCGCAATAAACGGTGATTTTCATTGGATTTCCTGTTCCGCTTGATTGATTTCGGTGCGCTTATAAGTAAGCGCGAGTATAATAATTCAATTATACGTAAAACCCAGGTTGAGCAACCCAGGACAATCAAGGAGAATCCATGGCTTTCTACTACGAAGAACCGTCGCGCACTTTCAACGAGTACTTATTAGTTCCCGGCCACACGCCGGCAAGCTGCATTCCGACTTCCGTTAGCCTGAAAACGCCGCTGGTGCGTTATCGCAAGGGCGAAGAAGAATGCCCGCTTACGCTGAATATTCCTATGGTTTCCGCCATTATGGCAGCTGTTTCCGATGACAAGATGGCTGTTGCATTGGCAACGGAAGGTGGCCTGTCCTTCATTTACGGCAATCAGACCATCGAGCAGGAAGCCGCCATGGTTGCGCGCGTGAAGAACTACAAGGCTGGCTTTGTAGTCTCCGATGCTAATCTTTCTCCTGATCAGACGCTGGCCGACGTGATTGCGCTGAAAGAGCGCTTCGGCCATTCCACCATGCCCGTTACCGACGACGGTTCCGCTACGGGTAAGCTTTTGGGCATTGTGACCGGCCGCGATTATCGTTTGAGCCGCATGGGCCTTGACACGAAGGTTGCCGATATCATGACGCCGCGTGAGAAGATGATCGTGGCTCCCGTGGATACCTCGCTCAAGGTTGCTAACGACATCATCTGGGACAACAAGCTGAATAGCCTGCCCATTGTTGACGAAAACGACCACCTGGTTTCCTTCGTGTTCCGCAAGGACTACGATTCGCACAAAGAGAATCCGTTGGAAATGCTCGACGAGCACAAGCGCTACATGGTGGGCGCCGGCATTAACTCCCGCGATTACGCCGAGCGCGTTCCTGCATTGGTCGAAGCAGGCGTTGATGTTTTGTGCATTGACTCTTCCGAAGGCTATTCCGACTGGCAGAAGCTCACGATTGAGTGGGTGCGCGAGCATTACGGCAATGATGTGAAGATTGGTGCTGGCAATGTTGTTGACGCCGAGGGCTTCCGTTTCCTGGCGGAAAGCGGCGCCGACTTTGTCAAGGTGGGCATCGGCGGCGGCTCCATCTGCATTACGCGCGAGACGAAGGGCATTGGTCGCGGTCAGGCAACGGCGGTTATCGAAGTCGCTCGTGCGCGCGATGAGTACTTTGCCGAGACCGGCATTTACGTGCCTATTTGCTCTGACGGTGGCATTGTGTACGATCACCATATTTCGCTGGCGCTGGCTATGGGCTCCGACTTTGTGATGCTGGGTCGTTACTTTGCTCGTTTCGACGAGAGCCCGTCGGAGAAAGTGCTGGTCAACGGCACGTACATGAAGGAGTACTGGGGCGAAGGTTCCGCTCGTGCGCGCAACTGGGGTCGTTACGACTTGGGTGGCAAGAAGAGCCTGTCGTTCGAGGAAGGCGTCGATTCTTACGTTCCGTACGCCGGCAGCTTGAAGGACAACATGGCGGTTACGCTGCTGAAGCTCAAGAGCACCATGTGCAACTGCGGCGCGCTGACCATCCCCGAGTTCCAGGACAAGGCAAAGCTCACCATCGTAAGCGGCGCTTCCATCACCGAGGGCGGCGCACACGACGTGCTGCAGAAGGACAAGGTCCCGTACACAGGTCGCTAAGAATCGCGTTGCACTTGCTGCAACTGGCTCGTAATTGAAGTAAATAGGAGGAAATCGGGAAAAATCCGATTTCCTCCTATTTTTATTTGGATGGGTTAGGCGTAAATAGGAGAATTTTCGAATTATTTGAAAATTCTCCTATAATTGTGGGCTGTTTTGCCTTGTTGTTGCTCATGCAAACTCACACAGGAGCCATTTAAAGTGAAAATGTCTTTCGAAAATAGGAGGAAAATGAAATTATTTCTATTTCCTCCTATTTTGTCTTTGGGAGCGATATAAAAATAGGAGATTTCTAAGAAAATTTTAAAAATCTCCTACTTTGACCATCTAGAGCACGTGTAATCGCGAGGCTCCCTATAAAACGTCATAGGCAAAGCAAAAAAATTCCTGAGCAGAAGATGCGTTGCGACATTGCTGTCATTCGGCTACTCGAAAAAATTCCCGTGGCGGATGAGCGTGCCCGGTTCGGCAACCAGAAATTGATCATCCCAGCGCCCGCTCACGAGCTTTTCCAGCGTATGGTTGCTGCCCGTTGCATAATCAAGTGAGGCGTCAATTTTATCAGCTTCATTTTGCGCGGCCATAACGTAGTCCTCGCTGTAGCAGTCATTAAGCCCTGTGTCGATGATGTCAACGGTGCGGTAATTGTCGAACCAGTAATGGAACAGGTCCTCTTGGCTGAGACCAGCGTATTCGGGGCTCGATGCCGCATCGCTGCGCATCAGGCCCAGCGCCGAGAACTGCGCAGGGTCGTTCTCGTAGAGGTATAGATGCCCTGGCTCTTTGAGATTTGCGTGGTAGGTGTCGTCTGTATTGAGCAGCAAGGACACGCAGTCGTCGAAACGGGGGATAACCACGCGCCGCTCGAACGATACGTGATCCCACGCGCCGCCGCAAAAGCCCATGGCCACAAGCACGGTGTCAATCTCGGGCGGCAGCGACTCAATAAGGCGCGCCAACTCTTTTTTCATGGTGGCGGGTTCGGAGTGAAGATCACGGTTGACCTCCATCACGTCCCAGTGCGTGTTTTCATGCGCCTGCGCCGCGCGGACGAAAGGCGTCAAAGATGAGCATGTCAGTATCGTTGCATTCATAGATGCTACTTTACCACGTTTCAGCACAAAATCTCTATTGGAAATAGTGTGCAAGGGGTAGTAAATATAATGGAGACTCTGTGGACGAATTAGTGAGTAAAAATTTTTTTTACCATAATCGCAGGTCGCAGGTGCCCCGGCTATTTTGACCCCTTGACAAAGGATTTATAGAAGATACTATATGTTCACATCATCTTCTGGTGTAAACACAATATATTGTGTTGCAAATCCGTTTTTAAGCAATTTCACGTAAGCAATGTCAGGGGGATTCTTTGCGTCAACCTGGCGTTTTGCTGTGTGGATAACAACCATGAAATAAGAAGGAATAGGGGTCTCCATGGTAGAGAGCATCATCAAGCGTGACGGCCGCGCGGTTGATTTTCATCAAGAGAAGATTGCCGAGGCAGTAGAGAAGGCATTCCGTGCGAGCGGCGCCATGCAGCCGCGTGGCGTTGCCGATGGCATTGCCGAGCGCGTTGTCGAGAAAGTGGAATCCGGCGCAATCGAAGGAACTCCTACCGTTGAAGGCGTGCAGGACCTTGTTGAGGAGACGCTTATCGAAGAGGGCTTCACGCAGACTGCAAAGGCCTACATCCTGTATCGCGCCGAGCGCAACCGTGTGCGCGACGTGAACAGCCGCCTGATCCAAACGCTGAAGGACATCACGTTCTCCAAGGCATCGGACTCCGACATGAAGCGTGAAAACGCCAATATTGACGCCGACACCGCCATGGGCACCATGTTGAAGTATGGCTCCGAATCCGCGAAGCAGTTCTACGAGATGTGCGTTTTGAATCCCCGCTACGCGCGCGCTCACTGCGAAGGCGACATCCATATCCACGACTTGGACTTCTACACGTTGACCACCACGTGCTGCCAAATTGAGCTGCGCAAGCTGTTCAAGGGCGGTTTCTCCACGGGCCACGGCGTGCTGCGCGAGCCGAACGACATTGCGTCTTACGCCGCGCTTGCTTGTATTGCCATCCAGTCCAACCAGAACGACCAGCACGGCGGCCAGTCGGTCTGCGACTTCGATTACGGTCTGGCCGATGGCGTGCGTAAGACGTATCGCAAGCAGTTCAAGAAGCACCTGGCTGAAGCCATGGACCTGCTAAGCGACATCGAAGATGCGCGCACGTGGGCGCAAGATACGCTTGCTGACATTGAAAAAGCCACGGGTACTGTTGCCGCTATCGAGCTTGACCCGGCGTATCGCGAAGCGCTTGAAGAGAAGTTGAAAAGCGTTTTGCCTGATGAAGTTGCCGAGCGCGTATTCGCCTACACGGAAAAGAACGCGTACAACGACACCGATCGCGCAACGTTCCAGGCCATGGAGGCGCTGATCCACAATCTGAACACCATGCATTCCCGCGCCGGTGCGCAAACGCCGTTCTCTTCGGTGAACTACGGCATGGATACGTCCGCTGAAGGTCGCATGGTCATCCGCAACACGCTTCTTGCTACCGAAGAGGGCCTGGGTTCGGGCGAGACGGCCATTTTCCCCGTGCAGATTTTCCGCGTGAAGGAAGGCATCAACTACAATCCCGGTGACCCAAACTACGACCTGTTCAAGCTGGCAATTCATTGTTCCGCGAAAAGGTTGTTCCCCAACTTCAGCTTCCAGGACGCACCGTTTAACTTGCCGTACTACAAGGGTACGCCCGAGACCGAAATTTCGTACATGGGCTGCCGTACGCGCGTTATGGGCAACGTCTACGACCCCAGCCGCGAAGTCACGCCTGGCCGCGGCAATTTGAGCTTTACCTCCATCAACCTGCCGCGCTTGGCTATTCGCTCCCATGGCGATATTGACCTGTTCTTCGACCTGCTTGATTCCAAGCTGCGCCTGTGCGAGGGCCAGCTGGACGAGCGCTTTGAGATTCAGGCGCAAAAGCGCGTGTACAATTCGCCGTTCTTGATGGGCCAGGGCGTGTGGATTGACTCCGAAAAGCTCAAGCCCGATGACGAAGTGCGCGAAGTGCTCAAGCACGGCACGCTTTCCGTGGGCTTTATTGGCCTGGCGGAAACGCTGAAGGCGCTCACGGGCAAGCACCACGGCGAATCGGCCGAGTCTCAGAAGCTGGGTTTGGAGATCGTGGGCCACATGCGCGCATACCTGGATCGCCTGTCTCAGCAGACGCACATGAACTACACGCTGCTTGCTACGCCCGCCGAAGGCCTTTCTGGCCGCTTCGTGCGCATGGACCGCGCCCGTTACGGCTCGATTCCTGGTGTGACCGACCGCGAGTACTACACGAACAGCTTCCATATTCCCGTGTATTACGATATCGAGGCGTTCCGCAAAATCGAGCTTGAGGCGCCTTATCATGCGCTGACGAACGCCGGCCACATTAGCTACGTGGAGATGGACGGCGACCCCAGCGAGAATCTGGAAGCGTTTGAGGCTGTCATTCGCCACATGAAGGAATGCGGCATTGGCTACGGTTCTATCAACCACCCCGTTGATCGCGACCCCATCTGCGGTTATAACGGCATCATCAATGATGAGTGCCCGAAGTGCGGCCGTCACGAGGAAGATGCCGAAGTCGGCTTCGAGCGCATTCGCCGCATCACGGGTTATTTGGTAGGTACGCTTGATCGTTTCAACGACGCAAAGCGCGCCGAAGAGCACGACCGCGTGAAGCATCACATTTAACGCTTCTGCTGGGTGCGGCCCGGCGAAGATGGCGGGCTCGGCGAAGGTCGCGCAAGCGCGCTTGTAGGCGCGATGGACGCACTGGTGGCGTCGCGGACGCTTGAGGTCGCGCTCATGAGACCGAGCCTTCAGGGTAAAACTATCATTATCACGAAACAGGGGAGTCGCGCTTGCGGCTCCTCTGTGGTGTTTCGCGCCCTTCGCGGTTGCGCGCACTGCCTTGTGATACCCTTTCATCAGCGAACAGGAAAGGAAACAGCAATGTCAACCCCGACAACAATACGTCTTTTTGGCACAGTGAACGATTCTATCGTTGATGGTCCGGGCATGCGTTTTTCCGTGTTCGTTCAGGGGTGTTCTCATCATTGCCCGGGGTGCCACAACCCCGAGAGCTGGGCTTTTGATGCAGGCGAAGAAGTTGCCATCGATGATGTGGTCGCGCGCATTTTTGAGAACAAGCTTGTTTCCGGCGTAACGCTTTCGGGCGGCGATCCGTTCGACCAGCCGGCTGCGTGCGCAGAAATTGCGCGACGTGTGAAGGCGGCAGGGCGCAACG
>CAKUDT010000035.1 GCA_934645125.1 uncultured Eggerthellaceae bacterium | reverse complement strand
TTCCGGCAGGTGTTCGTCGCGCTCAAGCGGGGCTTTTGCGGCGGCTTCCCAGCATTGAGACGCTCGTTTTGCCCGATGCCATGGCATCGCTTGATACGGCGCTGATTGCCTCGCTTTCCCAAATAGAAACACTGCAGCTGCCCGCAATGCTTGCGCGCGTGCCTATGGGGCTTTTCCGCTCGACCAACATTCGCGTGCTGCGCATTGGCCGAAATACACGCGATGTTGCCCAAGGAGCGTTTGCGGACACAACGCTCGAGCGGGTGGAAGTTGACCCGCACAATCCGTGGCTTTCTACCGATGGCCAGGGCATTTACCGCAAAAACGATGGAGCGCTTCTGTCGCTTGCGGTCAGCGTGTCCCATTATCAGGTCAGGGAGGGATGTCCGCGCATCTGCCATAAAGCATTCGCGAACAGGGAAGATTTGCTTTCGGTGGAGCTGCCTGAAGGTGTGAGCGTGATTGAGCCGTTTGCGTTCTTCCGTTCGGGATTGCGCTCGTTTACGGCGCCCGCATCGTTGCGCGTGATCGAGCGTCGTGCTTTCGCGCTGTGCGAGCAGCTGCAGGAAGTGCGCTTGAACGAAGGCCTGCGCGTGATAGATGAAGAAGCGTTCGCAAACACGGCATTGCGCGAAATTGAGCTGCCGGCCTCGCTGCAAGCCTTGGGTGGGCGTTTTTGCGGCACTCCGCAAGTGGTCGTTTGCGAAGACGGCAGTGAGAAGTTTCTTCCCGAAGTGCGCATAGCGCCTGGTAGCGCGCATTTTCTTATTGATGATCAGCAAGGCTTGTATCAATATACGGAACAAGGTTTGATCTTTGCGGAGCTTTTGAACAGCAGCGCAAAGGAGTACGCCCTTGATTCGCGCGCCAGGGCTATCGCACCCGGCGCCTTCGCACGTCAGGCGAATCTTGTGTCGGTTGAGCTGCCTGCTTCGTTTCAGGATATTGGCGCGCAGGCATTTTCGGGCTGCTCGTTGCTTGCGCGCTTGGAAGGGTCTCCGGCGTTGCGCAGCATTGGAAACGGTGCGTTTTCCGGCACGGCGCTGCAAACGTTGTACCTTCCCGTCACCATGGAGCGCTTGGGAAAAAATGCGCTTGTCGTGCGCGAAGGGACCGGATTTGTGCCGCCGCGTTTGATTGCCCAGGTGGAACTTGATCCGCAATGCCCGACGTTTTTCTTCGATAATCAGTTTCTTTGTCAGCGCCTTGCATCGGGCGGCGTTGCGGCAATCATGTATTGTGGGGAAGACAGGCACGTGCATATTCCCGATTGCGCAACGGAAGTCCGAGCGTTTTGCCTGGTAAACGTTGATAATCTGGAGTCAATTGAGACGCATGACGGCATTGCGTTTTACGGCACGAACTGCTTTTTGAACACGCAGATTCCGCATACGGTGACCGTGAATTTGAACAAGCAGCCTCTTCAGGGGCATCGTCGTATTGTGCTGCAATACCCGAATAACTCAACGGGGCGTGATGCGCTGCGACAATCGTTCTCTTCGCGTAATTACCTGCCAGGCGCCGGGTTCAACGAGCACGGTTTCTCCCGGATGATGTGGGGTGGCTCGCCCGACAACGACAAGGATGAGACTTGCTTGCCGTCTTTGTCCCACGATCGGGCTCCCGGTCTGTCGTCTCTTGTTCAGGCTCTTACGGGCAATGCATCCGCGGCAGACGAAGGGGGGTCGGCAACGCAAACTTCTTCGCAGCTTGGGGCAGGCGCGTGGGACGCCGCTGCTGCCCTGAGATGTTCCGACGAGGCGATGTATTGGTGCCCCAGCACGTTGCGTTCAATGGCATACGCGCTGGGACGCTTGAGCGATCCGCTTTTCTTGGGGGAGGAGTCACGAACCCGTTTCGAGCCGATGATTGCGCGGCGATTGGGCGAAGTAGTGCGCATCTTCGCGCGAAATAATTACCTGCAAGGCTTTGACCAGCTCTTTTCTTTGGGATTCATCACGAAAGAGAATGTGGTTGAGATGATTGACGTTGCGGGAAACGTTGATAACGTAGAAGTGACAAGCCATTTGTTCGAGTTGCGCCGGCGCTTTTTCGGCTACGATGTGATGTCGGAGTTCGATTTGTAGGCACCGCAGGCGAAGTGCAAAAGCGACATATTCCTGGCAAAGGATTCGATTAGTAAGGCGGCGCATATGGCGCATGAAAACGAAACATTGCATTTCTCGTTGCCGTTACAGGCGCACCAGCGGTACGTGGGGCTGGGGTCGCAGCAAGGTGCGGGTCGGGCGCCTGCGGGTCAGGCGCCTGTGGGTCAGCCGTTGCAGGCGGGGCAAGCGTTCGCCGGGGCATCGCATCCGGACCAACCTGCCGGCGAGAATCGGTCTTTCTATGACGGACCTACGTACGATGACGTCATCAACGCCTTGGCGCTTGACGTTGTTGGCGAGGCGCGCATGAAGCTCATGATGGCGTTTCGCTTCCTGAACACGGCGCTATGGAAGATGCCAACGGTGGTAAGCAGTCATCGCATGGCGTTGGCCACCGATGGAAAACAGCTGGTGGTAAGCCCGCTTTACACCATCGCGCGCTTCCAAGAGGGCATGAACGAGATTACGCGTGACTATCTTCATCTGCTGCTGCATTGCGTATTTCGCCATCCGCTTGATGAAGAGCACATCAACGCGGCGGCGTGGTCGCTTGCGTGCGATGTGGTGGTTGAGTCCATTGCGCTGGAAATGACGGAGCAGCGATGCGTGTGCGCTAACGACGCGCAGCGGCGCGAAGAGATTGCCGCAATTCAGAAGGATTTGGGGCATCTTTCTCCCGCGAAGCTCTACCGCATTTTCGCCGATGCCGAGGCAGGTGGCGCGCGGGCGCGCCAGGCGGGATTCAATCCTGCACGTGTTTGGGATTTGCGTCAGCTGTTCCAGCGCGATTGCCACGATGCATGGGCAAACGTGCGGCACAGTCGCGAAGGTGAACAGAAAAGCGAAGATGACCAGGGGATTCGTAAGCGAAACTTGTCGGATAGGTTGCAAGATAAGCCCGAAGATACGTTTGAGGACGACCAGCAAGAGCGCAACGGCGAAGGCGATGCTACGTCGCTTGATGACTTAGAAAACGCTTCTGTAAGCGAAAGCCAAGGCGATCAGCAAGAAGACGATGCTGCGAACCAAGGTGGCGCGCAAACGGGAAGCGAGCGGCAGACGCCGCGCGATACGGCGGAAGATACCGAGCAAAGCGATGAGCAACTTGCGGGCGGGTCGGCGCCCCAGGAACCCACATCGGCTGAAGAAGAGGCTTCCGATTCCGAAGGCGAAGGTGCGCCTCAGCCCAGAGATGACGCTCCCAACAACGAAGCCGCCGATGCCAGCGCAGACGACTCCGACTCTTCCGCGGCCGACGCGGACGACCCCGATGACCCTGACGAGTCCGAGCGCGCTGCCCAGGAGCAACATCTTCGCGAACAGCTTGAGCAGCAGCGTCAGGAGTGGGAAGATATTGCGAAGCAAATAGAAATGGACCTGCAGTCATTCTCGCAAGGCAAAGGCGATAACAGTAAGGCGCTTTCGCAGAACCTTGTCATTGCGAACCGTCGCTTGGCAAACTACCACGATTTCCTGCGGCAATTCGCCACCATGGGCGAGGACATGAAGATAAACGACGACGAATTCGACTACATCTACTACACGTACGGCATGGATACGTATGGGAACATGCCGCTCGTGGAGCCGCTGGAGTACCAGGAAAGCAACCGCGTGCGCGAATTCGTGATTGCGCTGGATACGTCCGGCTCGTGTTCGGGCGAGCTCATCCGCAACTTCGTGACGCGCACCTACGATATCCTGCGCGAAAGCGAAGGGTTCGGCGATAAAGTTAACATTCACCTTATCCAGTGCGACAATAAGATACAAGCGGATTTGAAGATTGAAAACGTGCAGGATCTGGAGAAATATTGCCAGCAGTTCCAGGCGTTCGGCTTCGGCGGCACAGATTTCCGCCCTGTTTTCGAATATGTCAACGAGTTGTGTGACCAGGGAGAATTTGAAAATCTGCGCGGGCTGATCTACTTCACTGATGGGCTGGGCACGTTTCCTACGACGCCGCCCGCGTATGAGACGGCGTTTGTGTTTATGGATGATGGTGCGTCGCGCATTGACGTTCCCCCGTGGGCAATGAAAGTCGTGATGGACGAAGAGGAGATTTTCGGGTTGTAGGTTTAAGCGGGCGTTTTAGGCAAGAAAAGGAGCGCACAGTGAATATAGCGCAAGCAAAACAGCATGTAAAAGATACGGTTGAGGCGTATTTGGCGAAAGACGACGAAGGCATGTACTGCATTGACCCATCGAAGCAGCGACCCGTTTTTCTTTTGGGCGCGCCGGGCATTGGCAAGACTGCCATTATGTCGCAGATTGCTCAAGAGCTGGGCATCGGCCTGGTCAGCTACTCTATGACGCATCACACGCGTCAGAGCGCGCTGGGGTTGCCGCTTATCGTCCATCATAATTACGAAGGCACTGAATACGATGCTTCCGAATACACGATGAGCGAGATTGTAGCCAGCGTATACGATTATATGGAACAAACAGGCGTTTCACGTGGCGTTTTGTTCCTGGACGAAATCAACTGCGTTTCCGAAACGTTGTATCCCAGCATGCTGCAATTCCTGCAGTTCAAGACGTTCGGGCGTCATCGTGTGCCCGATAACTGGGTGGTGGTGTGCGCGGGCAACCCGCCCGAATACAACAAGAGCGTTCATGAGTTCGATATTGTCACGCTTGACCGTCTGCGCAAAGTGGTGGTGGAGCCGTCGTTTGATGCGTGGCGCGCGTACGCCATTGACCACGACATTCACCCCGCCGTTTTGTCGTTTTTGGATCTGAAGAAGGAAAACTTCTATTCCGTGGTATCCCCGCCGGCGGGTAAGCGTTTTGTGACGGCGCGCGGTTGGGAGGATTTGTCGGAAATCATCAAGCTGTTCGAGCGCATGGGCAAGAAAGTTGACCGCGATTTGATCGAGCAGTTCCTGCAAGACGATGACATTTCCGACCGCTTTGCCACCTACTACTTGCTGTTCAACAAGTACCGCTCCGATTACCAAGTTGAGTCTATTTTGGCTGGTCAAGCGAGCGAAGATATTGTACGACGCGCTCAGGATGCCAAGTTTGACGAGCGTCTTGCGCTTATGGGCCTTATGTTGGATGCGCTTTCGGGCTATGCTTCCGATGTGCTGCTGGCCGAAGACGTGTTGGCGCGCACGCGCGATGCGCTGCGCGATGCCCGTCCGCTGGTGGAAGGCGGCTCAAGCGTGGATGACGTGCTGGGTACCATGGTGCGCGAGCGCAAGGAAGCTCTGAAGCGCGCGAAGACGGCGGGAACCCTGGCAGCGCGGCGCGTGCGGCGCGAGCGTCGTTTCATCGACACGTTGGAGGGCTTCATTTCTGATTGCGCACTGGCGGGAGTTGAGAGCGGACCGGACGCCTTCGCCGTGATTCATGGCGATTACCGCACGTGCGTGAGTGATTTCGAACGTGCGATGAAGGCGGCCAGCGCGAAGATTGACGCCGCGTTCGCGTTTGTTGATGATGTGTTCCCCGAGGGAAGGGAATCGCTCGTGTTCGTGACCGAGCTCACAGCGCGCAAGGCAACATCCCAGTTCATCAACCACTTTGGCAACGAGAGCTACTATGCTCACAATGAAAGCATGCAGACCGATCAGCATGCGCGCGAACTTCAGCAGCGTGCGGCACAGCTGAATATCGATGCCAGCATGCTTGAGGGTGCGGCCAACAAGCGACCCGCGGTGCGTGAGCGGCCGGAAACGACTTCGGTTTCTGCGGGTGAGCCCGCGTTCCAGGCGGCTCAGACGGGGAGTGCGTGCGAAAAGACTACGCAACCTGCTTGCGATAGTGCCGATTTGGCGGAATATTATTCAGGAGCGCAGTTTGAATACGGGTTTGCATCGCTGTGCAAAATGACGCTGCCGGATAACCTGGTGGGCAAGCGCGTTTTGGACATTGGTTGCCGTCGCGGCAAGGGCGTGTTCAAGCTTTCGTCGCGTGTGGGCGAATCGGGTTCCGTGATTGGCGTTGAGTGGGCGCAGGAGCATTTGGAAGAGGCGCGTCAGCGATCCGAGCGCGCGTGGCACGATACGGGTCTGCCCGAGAGCAATATGACGTTCTTGCACGGCTATCCGGAAGACTTGCTGGGTGCTGGCGTGCAGGAAAATAGCTGCGACGTGGTGTTTATCAACAGCGTGGTGAACTTGACGCTTGACCCCAAGCGTGCTTTCCAGCAGATGTTCCAGGTTATGAAGCCGGGCGGCCTGCTGATTTGCGAGACCGTGATTGCGGACGCGCCGCGTGATGAAGACGTTGTTTTGCGCGCGCGGGAGCTGGGCAACAGTATTCAGGCGGCGCCGTATAAGGGCCAGTTCGAGACTATGCTTGCAAAGATTGGCTATGCGCGTCCCGAGTACAACGATGCACATGACGTGCTGCCTCAGCAAGGGTACAAGTCCAATTACGCTGTGGAGACAGCCGAAAGTGCCGAAGACGTGCGTTTCGTTTCAACCGTCGTCCACCTGCGTAAACCCCGCGCCTAACAGCAACATTGCCTGTTGACAAATTACCCCACCTTTTGTCAACATTTCGCAGCCCGCCAGCGCACAGCCCCTGAAGGGCGTCCGCCGGCAAGGGCAGTTAGAACAAACCTCCGTCCCTTGTTCCACGCGAATCGCACCGCGCCTGTTGACAAAAGGTGGGGTAATTTGTCAACAAAAGGGCTCAGCGAGCTCCTTGCGGTTTTCGTTGTAGGGAAGCAGCAACGCCAAACCAGCCAGCGCGCAAATAGCCACGAAGATCGCCATGCCCTTGAAGCCGCTGTTCAGCGTTTGCTGGTATGTGGCCTGAATCTCGCTTGCGCAATTATCCACGGCGGTCAGGTAGTTCGTTTCCGCTTCGTCAAACATTGCGGGGATAACATCGCGCGCGGTTTTCATCTCGGCAATCGTTTCGCTCAGGTCATCGTAAGCGGACTGCAGGTTGGCTTGCGCGCCCATCAGCTCGCTGCGACCAGATTCCATCTCGCTTTGTGCGGACAGCATTTCGTTGCGACCTTCGGTCATGCCGTCGCGCCCCGCGCTTACGCCGGCACGTGCTTGGCTCAAGCCGGCAATGCCCTGGTCAAGCTCGGCCTTCTGGGCCTCCATAGCGGGGATGTTCTCTTCCACGGAAGTGATCTTGCCGTTCAGCTCTTCCCATTCGGGTGTGCCTTCGGTCAGCGTTGCCAGCTGGGCTTTCATACCCGGCAGCGCGGCCTTCATCTGCTCAATGCCGTTTTCAATCTTGTCGGAACCTGCCTGCATCTGGGCGATTTGCGCGTCGAAGTTGTCGATCTTTGCGCTTGCTTCGCTGATCTGAGAGTCCACATTGGCAATGCTTTCTCCCAAACCCGCCAGGCCGGTGTTCATCTCTTCAATGCCCGAAGCCATTTCGTTCAGTCCGTCCTGCATTTCCGCGGCGCCGCCTTCCATGGCGGTAATGCCGCTGTTCATGCCGTCCGATGCCTTCTGAATAAGCTGCGGCTTGAGCTGGTCAAACACGTCAATCCTCATTTCCTTGCACACGCCCACGATGGTGGTTACGTCGGAGTTTTGCATCTCGTCAATGATGGCGGGGCTAATGGTCACGTTCACGTCGCTGTTTTCGCTTGTGTTATTCATGTTCACTGCAATGTTGGTGTAGCTCATCAGCTTGGGGATATCCTGGCCTTCCAACATGGCGGCAGTGTCTTCGTTTGCGCGCATTTCGTCCATCTTCTTGTCGATGACCTGCGCGTACGGCAGGGGGTTTACCGTTACTTCTTCGGGCAGCTCGCTCATGAGGTTTGTCTGCATGTTGGCGCTTGCGTGCACGATGAATGCGACCATAATGGCGGGCGCCACGGCGGTACCAATGGAGCGCACCAGCGAAAGCGTTGCCAGCGCGGAGTTCGACTCGGAGTCGTGCGTGTTCTGCAGCATCATGTAGTTCAGTGGCGTGCCCATGGTAAAGCCCAGACCCAGGCCAGTCAGAATCAACATGAGGCAGACGTTGAACAGGGTGGGGTTATCGCAGGCCACAAACGCCATGAACAGCGAACCAATTGCGGAGCCAATAAAGCCAAAAGCCATGACCAGCTTCACGCCGTGCTTGTCGATAAGCTTGCCAGACATCATGGCGCCCACGCCGCTGCCAACGCCCAGCAGTGCGATGAAGTAGCCGCCGGAACCCGATTTCATGAACAGGGCGTTTTCGCAAAACTGCGGGAAGAAGATAGTGCCCATCATGATGATGCCCGAGATAACAGCGCAGATCAGCGTGATCAAGATATTGACGTTACGGAAGTAATGCAGGTTGATAACGGGGTCTTCTGCTCTGTTTTCGCGAACGATGAAAAGCGGCAACAGCACCACGAAAATCGCCAGGAACGGCCATACGTCGGTACCCTTGATGGATGCAACGAAGTTGAAGAAGTCGATGTTTTTCAGGCCGTACATGAGCGATAGCGTCATGATGGTGAGCAAAAGAATGCCCAGGCCATCGATGGGTTTTACTTCTTCGGCGGTGGAGTTCGGCAGTTTCTTCAGGCCAATGATCAGAACCACTAGGCAGATGGGGATGTTCACGAAGAAGATGAACTGCCACTGGCTTTGGCCGAAGATGTCCAGAATGGCGCTGCCGACCGAGGGGCCAAAGATGCTGCTCAGGCCGTAGACCATGCCGACCAGGCCCAGCGCCATGCCGCGTTTTTCCTCGGGAAAGGCAGTGCCGAATTCAGCGGTTGCCACGGGCATGATGCCGCCGCCGCCCAGCGCCTGGATAACGCGCGCGCCTAGCAGCAGCTCGAAGCTGCCCATGCTGTTGGCCAGGCCGCACAGTGCCGAGCCAGCGCCAAACAGGAAGATGCACAGCAGGTAGATGTACTTGCGGCCGTGGCGGTCGGCCAACTTGCCCATGATGGGGATGGACACCGCGTAGGCCAGCGTGTAAATGGTAAGGATCCAAACGCCCAGGCTGTCATCCACGCCCAGGGAGTTTTGGATAACGGTACGCGCCGGGTTGACAATGCTCATGTCCAGCGCGCCCATGCATAAACCCAGCAGGTACACAACCGCTACCAGGACATATCCTTTGCTCTGTCCGCACGAGGAATCACCCGAGGCGCCTGCGGCGGTCGCGCCAGAAGCGGTGGCACTCGCGTTTCCCGCGCCCCTGCTTTCTGGGTCTTGCTCGGGGTCCTTTACTTTGCGTTTTATCATTTTGGTGCTTCCTAGTTCCTCTTGCTTCTTTGTTTCTCTTTTATTGTTGGTTGTCGTTCTTGCTGGGCGTTGCTTCGCTGGCCGCTTCGATTGTTGCGGCTGCTTTAGCTGCGGTTATGCCGTTTCGCGGAGCCCTCTCTTGTTCCGCTTTCGGCGCTTTCGCTACTCGTCTCTTGCGCTCATTTGGGCGTTTTGAGCGATGCGCGCCAGCAACGACGTGGTTGTTTTGATTTCTTCATCGGAGAATCCATCGAAGAACATCGCCTCCATGTCCTTGAGCGTTTCCTCCATGGCTTTCATAACTTGTTCGGCCTGGGGGGTAGTCTCCACGATTTTCTCGCGCTTGTTTTTCGGGTTGACGGCACGTTTTACCAGGCCTTTTTCTTCAAGCTTGGCAATGGTTTTCGCAACGGCGCCTTTGTCGATGCCCAAACGCGATGCAATGGCGTCTTGGTTCGCGGCGCCATATGCGCGCAGCAGCATAAGGACCAATTGCTCGGGGA
>CAKUDT010000034.1 GCA_934645125.1 uncultured Eggerthellaceae bacterium | reverse complement strand
CCCTTGTTGTTGTTGTTGTTGTTCTTGCTCTGATTCTGGTTATTCTGGCCTTGCTGATTTTGGCCGCTGTTCTTATCGGAGGAACCTTGGTTCTGGTTCTGATTTTGATTCTGCTTCGAGCGTTTTTTATTGTTGTTGCCGTTGCGCTCGTTATTGCTGCGATCGCCGTTGTTGGCGCCATTATTGCGCTCACGACGAACGCGATTCGGAGTTACCGGTTCCGTGGAACTTTCCACAGCCGAGGCTTCCGTGGATGCCTCGATCAGAATTTCGGAAGAAGCGTTTTTGGGGTCATCTGCCACCAACACTTCAACGGCAAGAACTTCTGCCGCGGGTGCGCTATTGGCTGCATGAGCTTGACCTGCGGTAAGAGAAGGATCTGCCAGCGTTTCCGTAGCAATCACATCGGCATCGGAGCTGAACTCAATAGGAGCAAGCGGCGCCGCCTCAGAAGAAGGCGCAGCAACTTTCGCGCGGGACGCAGCTGGCTTTCGTGCGCCGGAGCGAGCACCAGAAGCCGCAGAAGCTGCTTTCGTGCGCGTACGGGTGCGCGGCGTGCGGGCAGGCGTCTCGGACGCGTTTTCGGCCTTCTCGGGCGCTGCAGCCGCGGCAGACGCGCTTACGGCATCGGCGGCCGCTTCTGGTGCGGTTTCCGCTGCAGTCGGGCCATCTGCTTCAGCAGGGGCAGGCCTGCGACGCGTGCGCGTGACGGTTGTCTTGCGTGCCGCGGGCTTCTTGGGAGCCGCCGACGCAGTCTCCCCCACCGCATCTGCAGGCGCAGCAGGTGCATCAGCTGCAGACGTGGGCGCATCCGCCGCAGGAGCCTTCACCGCAGGCTCGGTATCCGCTGCAGCAGCCGTTTTAGCAGGGGTTTTCTTCGCACCAGTCGTGCGCTTGCGCGTTGCCGGCTTCTTAGCGGCAGGAGCATCGCCTTCCGCAGCAGCTGCAGAGGCGCCGTCACTTGCATCGTCAGCCGCAGCGGCGGGAGCCGCTTTCTTACGCGTTGTGGTGCGTTTGGGTTTTACCGGCGCAGACTCGGACGCAGATGCAGCGCTCGCTGCATCTGCAGGAATGGATTCAGGTACGGCAGTTTCGAGTTCGTCACTCATTTATGCGTTCTGCACTTTCTCCCAGTCCTTCATGAACGACTCCAGGCCGCGATCAGTCAAAGGATGCTTCACCATTTTCTGCAGGACACCGAACGGCACGGTCGCAATATCGGCACCCATCAGAGCACATTGCGTCACATGGTTGGCGCTGCGCACCGAAGCAGCAATGATTTCAATCTGCTCGCCATTAACCGTGTTGCCGGTGAAATCGTAGTTGCTGATAGCAGTCACGATGTTCTCAACTTCGGCCAGACCATCTTGAGAAATGTCATCGAAACGGCCGATGAACGGGCTAATGTAGCGCGCGCCGGCACGAGCGGCCAGCAACGCCTGAGGAACGCTGAAGCACAAAGTCATATTCACGCGAACGCCCTGATCAGCCAATGCACGCGTGGCAGCCAGGCCTTCGACCATCGTCGGAATCTTCACCACGATGTTGGGAGCAATCTCTGCCAGCTGCAGACCGTCGCGCACAATTTCGTCACGCGTCATGGCAACGCTTTCGGCAGAAACGGGGCAATCCGGGCCAACAATCTCGCAGATGCGCTTCATGTGATTGTTGAAGTCGCTCAGCTTACCGCCGATTTTTGCATACAGCGACGGATTCGTGGTCACGCCCGCCAGCGCGCCCCAGCTTGCTGCCTCTTCGATTTCGGCTAAATCGGCAGTGTCCAGAAAAAACTTCACGGTTCCTCCTTGAAAAACTTGCTACAGATTTTTGTTCGCCAGAACACACTTCAGCTTTATTCTTGCAGGGAATTTCGATGGAAGAAGAGCCCGAAGCGGGCGAACTATGAATATTTGCTTATAGTAACGCAAAACATGCTGAATACAGGGGAAATTTTCTCAAAGAGGGGGTTTATCATCAAAAAGCCGCCTCGCTTGTGCGCGAGACGGCTTCAAAAAAATCGGATTTGTGGCGCAAAAGAAACTCAAGGATTGCGTGCCATGCCCTTGATGCGTTCGTCTTGCATGGCACGCGAAATCCGCAAAAGCCTACAGAAGCGGCTCCATACCCAAAACGGGATGATTCTTTGCGGTCAGAACTTCATACAGTTCAGCGGGGTCGCCCGGATCCTGCATGTCGTTCTCGTCGGGAATCATGTCAATGTAGTTGTCAATGCCGTAAAGCTCTTTAGCCGTGGCGTTAATCTTGTCGGCCAGCTGCTCCTTCAAGGAAGCAGGCATCCACACAACGCGCGCAATGCCGCCTTCGGCCTTCAGGAACTTCTTGGAGGCAATGAAGTGCTTGCCGTGGCCCATGTAGCCCGGGGTCTGCACGCCGCCGCCAGTCATGGAAGCCATTTCAGAGAACGTCATGCCCAAGGGAGTCATGCCCACGTGGTCACGCGTAGTAATAACGAAACCGCTGGTCATAGGCTCAATACCGCAAATGCACTCGAAGCAACCGCAGGAAGTCATGGGGTCTTCCAGAATGGAGTACAGCGTAACCTGCTCAAGTGCGCCGTTGGAGTACTTGCGAACAGCATCGTTAACGTCTTCGAAGGCGCCAATACGCTCGTCGATGCACTTCTCGTGAGGAACAATCTGGCACGGACCGTTGGGATCCAGCTCGTTGGATGCCTTCGCGTCAAGCCAAGACACCGCGCCGCACAGACCCAAGCGCTCGGGGGTAACAATGCATACGTGGCTGGGGCTGAAGGACTGGCACAGAATGCAGGTGTAGAAGTTCTCCACCGTTTCGTCGGTCAAGCTGCCCAGACGCTCGTCACGTGCATCGAACACAGTGTTCGCGTAAGCGCGCAGCTCTTTGCACTTCTCGGGCTCGGTGTAAATGCGCACCTGCGCCTTCTCGATAATGGCATCGTGGTCGCCCTTGATCTTGGCGTACAGAATCTCGCCCAAGTGCTTCAAACGGAAGCCGGCTTCGTAGTCGTCCTTGCTCACGCGGATGCGAATCATGTCGCGCTGACCGGTGTGCATAACGCCGCTTGCGCAGTTCAGGTATGCATGGATCTTGCGCTCGAATACGGAAGCGAAGTCGGGGGAAACGTTCTTGCCGCCCACTTCCACGATAAACGCAGCGTTCATCTTGGTGCCCGCGGGAACGTCGTCGAAATCGGGACCCTCAACGATAATGGAGTGATCGTCAATTTCCTTGACGTCCTTGATTTCAACAAGCTCGAAGCAGTCCAGACGGGAGCCGTCGATTTCAACCTGCATGTCGGGACGGCGGATGATTTCGCCTTCGAATGCGGTGGAGTACGCAACGGGGATATCAATCTTCGTGATCTTGATATGGATGTCGCGTGCTTCCAAAGACGTCTCGATGAATGCCTTCGTGTTAGGCTGCAGCAAGATGGTCTTCGGAATGGGGCGAATGTAGTTCATGTCGTTCGTGATAACCGGGAAGCCCATGGCCACAGCGCCCGCGCCGAACGCCAACGTACGATCGTTTACCGGAGCAAACGCATTCACGAAAGCGTGCAGACGCACAAACGTGTACTCCATGAAGCCGTCCCAGTCGCCGCCTTCGATGGCGCCGAAGATCATAGCGGCGCGCACGCAGAAGGACACAACGTGGCTTACCGCCCAGATGTCGGGGCCAACGCCTACGACACGAACATGGAAGCCCAGCTCAATGCCCATGCGTTCGGCCTGATCAATAATGTCACCCACCAAGAACACGAAGATACCGCGCTCCTGATAACCGCGAATCAAATCGCATGCTTCCTTGTCGGAAGGAGCAGGATCGATGATAACAACGAAGCCCGGAATGTCGTTGGTAACCAACGGCACGCCCAGCTCACGTACTTCAGCGTCGGAGAAGTGGCCGTGATACTTCGTGCCCTCGTACGGCGTGGGGTTGTTCACGTATTTCACGGCTTCAATGATTTCGCCTGCCATAGCGGTGCCAATGCCAGCCTTGAAGATGGCGTCGGTGCGCTGATCGCGCGTGTTCATGGCATTGATAGTTGCCAAAGCAGTCTTGAGGTCCTTCAGCTTGAGAACCTTCTGCCCCGAGTAAGCCAGCTGGCACGACATGTTGTATGCGGTGTCAGGCATCTGCATAGGGGCGTCTTCACCATACTCAGCGATAGCTGCATCTACTGCCTTGGTGGCAACAGAGAAGATATCGTTGGAGCCATGGAAAATCCTGTCAAAAAATTTCATATGATTTCCTTTGCTATCAATCTATGCAATCTATGCGTTTTCCATACGTTGCTTAATGCGCCTAACCTCTTCTACGAGTTCAGGGCTGTAATCGAAGGGTGACTCACCGTTGCGATCGGCATCGATGACATCGCTCGAATACGGAAGGAATCCCAGCAGAGCATCTTCGGGAATATGAGCGCGCAGATACTCTCTATCTTCGTCGCTACGAACTTTGTTGGCAACAACGTTGACCTTCGTAACGCCGATATCTGCCGCAAGCTGCTTGACTTTCTCGTACGTCTGGATGCTGCGGGCACCCGGCTCAACAACAACGATGAACTGATCCATGTTGGCAGCCGTGCCGCGAGCCAAATGCTCCAGACCGGCTTCCATGTCCATAATCACCACGTCGTCTTTGCGATACGTCAAGCTTGAAAGAATGGACTTAATCATGACATGCTCGGGGCACACACACCCCGCACCGCCCGTTTCAACGGTTCCCATGACCAGCAGCTTCACGCCATTGCGCTCGTGAGCATACGTGTCGGGAATATCGCTGACCTGGGGGTTTAGCTTGAAGAACTTGTTAGCGTCGTTTGCACCCGTGCGCTCTTCCACCAGCTTGCGCATTTTAGAGATAGGCGTAATGCTGTTTACTTCCTCCATGGAAAAGCCCAGCGCCAAACCAAGGTTGGCATCGGGGTCAACGTCAACAGCAAGAACGGGACGCCCCTCCTGCGCGTACATACGCGCAAGGGTTGACGATAACGTGGTCTTGCCCACGCCGCCTTTACCTGTGATCGCTACCTTCATAGTCGCTTCCTTCAATGCTTCCTTCGTGCTTTACTTACTTTTAATCGCGTACTTTGCATCTCACACTTGTGCTCGCACGCGCCTTCGCGCTTCGTGCCCTTCGATACGTTGGCTCTTAGATGTTCAGGTGAGCACGCTTCTCTTCAATGCGCTCGATCATCAAATCGCCCAGCTTATCGATATCCTTCTCAACGGTGAACTTAGCGCCAACCCATTTGTCAATGTCGCCCTGCAGCAGGCCAACAATGCCCTTGGAGCCGTCGGTGTAAGGATCAATGCCCAGATAGGTGTCGATACCCGTCGCAACAACATAGTTGCCAATGGAAACAGCCTTCTCGGACATCCATTCAGGAGCGCAGCCAACCAGAGGAATGTCGGAAATCTCAATCTTCCAGTCGTTTGCAATGTCGGACGCAAGAACCATCATACGGGAAATGTCAACGCAGGAACCCATGTGCAAAACCGGCGGAATGTTGGCCAAACGGCATACGCGCTTGAGGCCTTCGCCGCAGTACTTGCCCGCTTCCTTGTCCATAAGGCCGGCCTTCGCCGCAGCCTGAGCGGAGCAGCCAGAAACGATAACCAGAATGTCGTTTGCAAGCAGTTTCTTCATGAGCTCAATGTGAGCGTAGTCGGGACGCACCTTGGGGTTGTTGCAGCCAACCATGGCAACCGCACCGCGGATAACGCCGGAACGCATGCAGTCGATCAGCGGGATCATGGTCTGGAATTCGTCGATATGGGAGTTCGCAACAGTATCCAGCGTGTCGTAGATTGCCTCAACGGAGTAGCCAACCGTGGCCTTGGAGACCAAGTCGGGAATATGAACCAGTTCCGGCTTGCGATTCTTGAAGTTGTCAACAGCCAGGCGCACGATCTTCTTTGCAGATTCAGCTGCCGTGGTGTCCTTGAACTCAATGAAGTCGGACTCAGGCATACGAGCGGCGTTGCTGGTGGTGATGAACTTCGTGTGGAAGCACTTAGACAGGGGGCCTAGAGCAGGGAAAATGCACTGAACGTCAACAACAATTGCTTCGCAAGCGCCCGTGAGAACCACGTTTTCCTGCTGCAGGAAGTTACCAGCCATAGGAATGCCGTGACGCATGGCCACTTCGTTGGAGGTGCAGCATACGCCGCAAACGTTGATGCCCTTTGCGCCAACTTCCTTGGCATGAGCGATCATCTCGGGGTCGTTTGCGTAGTACACAACCATTTCGGACAGCGAAGGATCGTGGCCGTGAACAACAATGTTGACCATGTCCTTGTCCATAACGCCCAGGTTAGCGGTGGTGTCAAGAGGCTTCGGGGTACCGAACAGGATGTCGGAGAACTCGGTGCCGATCATGGAACCGCCCCAGCCGTCGGCCAGGCCAGCACGCAAGGACTGATGAACCAGTGCTTCAGGCATGGACGAGCAGCCCATGTGCGTCATGTGCAAAGACTGAGAAACTTCGCGGTCGATAGCGCGGGGAGACAGCTTGTTCTCGCGCCAGATCTTCTGACGAGCCTCGGGGGCGCGCTTCAGGAAGCGAAGGCGGCCAAAGGGCTTGCCGAATTCCTCAAGACCGGTCAGAGCAACTTCGTGAGCAATGTCATAGATGTCGCGACCCTCGACCTCGATGTCCCACTCTTCAGCGATGCGCTTCAGCTTCTCTTCGTCCTTGACGGGATAGTCGCCACCAGCAGAGCTGCGGTACAGCGTCATGGCAATGGAACGACCGTGATCAGAGTGCGTTGCAGAACCGCCCGCGGTAAAACGCAGGTAGTTACGGCCAACCACGCCATCGGCATCGCAACCGCAAATGCCTCGCGGCGATTTAGCGGTAATGCGGCAGGGGCCCATAGAGCAGATGCGGCAGCACAAGCCTTGCTCGCCAATCTTGCAGTGGGTACCCTGAGCAGCAGTACGAGCCTGGTAGGTGTCCGCGCCAACAAGCTCCGCAGACTCAAGAAGACGGGTTGTCGCAGCTTCCATCTCCTCGTTCGGAATAAGAATGTCCCAAGACAAAGGACCACCTCAACTCTCTTTTTCTCACAGCAAACCCGATTAAGAATTTTGCCTACTTTCCCCCACGGAAAGTATTTAGGTCAGATTATCGGGGGGTTTGAAATTGGTCAAGTTTCTGATTTTTACCTGCAATTATGGCTTAAGGTCAAAATCGTGTTATTAAATGTTATTTCGTACTACTCTCGGTTTCCATCAGGAGTTTTTTCCAATCTTGACAGAAATTGCACAATCTTGCGAATTGAGGGCAAAAAAAGGCGGCGAAAAAATCGTTACTTTCCGCCGCTGTGCGTATAGTGTGTTTTCATTATTACAATTTTGTTAAAAGTAAGATTATTTTATGGACGCGAACGAAGGTTGATGGCAGCGGAACACGCCATGCGAAAGAAGGGCCATGGGCGGCGCAAGAAGGGCTCAAACCCGAAAGCGCAGGGGTTAAGCGAATGGCTCTACTCCGCCCCAAGCGTGCGATAAAAGCAGCTGCGCGCACCAGTATGACACGCAGGACCATCGGGGTTCACGAGCGCAAGAAGGCAGTCGGCGTCACAGTCGTAACGCAGTTCAACCAGATGCTGGAAGTTGCCCGACGTAGCACCTTTATTCCAGTACTCCTGACGGCTGCGCGACCAAAACCAGGTGGTTTTCGTATCCAACGTGCGACGGATGGACTCGGCATTCATCCACGCCATCATGAGCACGGCGTTATCCTGCGCGTCTTGCACAATGCAGGGAATAAGTCCGTGCTGGTCAAACGTGAGTTCTTCGATGTTCATGTTCGTTCCTTTCGCGAAACGCACGTAGCTTCGGCGGGCTGCTCAGTAGAAATCATTTGCTTGTGATTGGGGAAGCGGTCGTCGCAAGGGCATTCGCCGAAGGACTCAGCTTGGATAATGCTTCACCAACCTCGTGGCTCGCTCAACTTATCCAAAGCTTCGCACGTCGGATCAACCCTTGCGACGTCCGCTTCCCCATGGTTTCAATAACGTCCAGATCAGGCGCTTTGCTACGCGCGCTCCACCTGAATGGCACACACTTTATACTCGGGCGTGGCGCAAATGTTGTCAAGCGCAGGGCTGGTAAGCCAGTTAGCGTTGCCGTCTTGGAAGTGGAACGGCATCCACGTTTGACCCGGCTTCGTTTTGTCGGAAACGCGCGCCGTGGACTCAATGGAGCTGCGGCGGTTGAACACGCGTACTTTGTCACCATTTGCAATGCTGCGTGCGGCGGCATCGGCCGTGTTCATCTCGATAAACGAATGACCTGCGATAACATTCAGACCTTCCGTGCGACCTGTCATAGCCTGGGCATTGTATTGGTACAGGATGCGACCCGTGGTCAGCATGAGCGGATATGTTGTATCGGGCATTTCGTACGCATCGTGATATTGCGCCGTGGAAAAGCGCGCCTTACCACGGGTGAACGTGCCTACATGCATGATGGGCGTACCTGGGTGGTTCTTGTCCAAGCACGGCCACTGCAGCCCGCGCCCTGCCACTTCGGCGGAATCAAGACGCTCATGGCTGATGCCGTGGAAGCTGGGCGTGAGACTTGCGATTTCGTCCATAATCTGCGCGGACGTCAAATACGGCTGGTCGTAACCCATGCGGCGCATGATTTCCGTGAAGATCCACGTGTCGGGACGCGCATCGCCGGGCGATGCAACGGCGGGACGAATAAGCTGCACGCGACGCTCAGTGTTGCTGAACGTGCCCCATTTTTCGGCATAAGAGATGCCCGGCAAAACCACATCGGCGTATTTCGCCGTTTCCGTCATGAACAGGTCGTCCACCACGAAGAAGTCAAGCGCCTTGATGCCTTCGATCACGTGATTGAGGTTCGGGTCGGTGCGCACTTGATCTTCGCCGAAGACGAACAGGCCGCGAATCTTACCTTCTGTTGCCGCATGGAACACCTCGGTTGCCCACATGCCCTGCTTTTTGGGCAGCTCCACGCCCCACGCCTTCTCGAACTTTTCCATGACCTGGGGGTTTGATATTTTCTGGTAGCCGGGAAAATCGCCGGGTGTGGCACCCATGTCGCATGCACCCTGCACGTTGTTCTGACCGCGCAGCGGGTTCACGCCGCAGCCGGAACGCCCCAGCTTGCCGCAGAGCAGCGCCATGTTCGACATGGACATAACGCCTTCCGTGCCGCTGGAGTGCTCGGTCACGCCCAAACAATAGATGATAGGCGCCTTGTTCGCCGTGGCATACATATGCGCAGCCGCCACCAGGTCGCGCGCATCAATGCCGCAGATAGCAGCAACGCGCTCGGGCGTATAGGGCTGCACCATTTCCGCAATTTCGTCGTAATTTTCGGTACGCGCATCCACGAACGCGCGGTCCACCAAGCCATCGCGAATCATGATGTGGCACATGCCGGCCGAAAACGTCACGTTCGTACCCGGATTGAGCTTCAAATGAATGTCAGCCTTCGCTGCCAACCCAATATCGCGCGGGTCCACCACAATCAGACGCGTTCCTCGCTCCACCGCCTCGCGCACTTGCATGCCCACCACGGGGTGTGCCTCTTCGGGGTTCGAGCCAACAAGCATAATGCAGTCAACGTCGTGGGTGATATCGTAAATGGGGTTCGTCATGGCACCCGATCCCAGCGTTTGCGCCAAGCCGGCAACGGAAGGACCGTGGCACACGCGGGCGCAGTTGTCCACGTTGTTCGTGCCGAACGCCACACGCGCCATTTTCTGCAGCAGGTAAACGTCCTCGTTCGTGGAGCGGCTGCAAGCGAAGGCAGCCAGGCTATC
>CAKUDT010000033.1 GCA_934645125.1 uncultured Eggerthellaceae bacterium | reverse complement strand
CTGTTCAAGATGCTGGCCGACGCCGACATCTTCATCGAAGCCTCCAAGGGCGGCACCTGGGCTCGCAAGGGCATCACTGACGAAGTGTTGTGGGAGATCAACCCGAAGCTCGTTATTGTGCACCTGTCCGGCTTTGGCCAGACCGGCGACCCCAAGATGGTCAAGCGCGCCGCTTACGACCTGACTGTTATGGCTTACTCCGGTTACATGAGCCAAAACGGCACCCAAGATCAGCCCATGAACCCCGGTCCTTACGCGGGCGACTACTTCAACTCACTCATGATTGTTTCCTCTACCCTGGCTGCGCTGCATAAGGCAAACCGCACGGGCAAGGGCGAAAGCATTGACATGGCCATGTACGAGACCCTGTTGGCAATTGGCCAGTACTACCTGGTTGACTACCTGAACGAAGGCATTCTGTGGCCTCGTCCGGGCGCTCGCAATCAGAACCTGTGCGGCATTGGCGAGTACAAGTGCAACGATGGCTTCCTGGGCGTATGCCTGTACGGCGTTGACCAGAACAAGTACTTCCTGGAGACCATCGGCCTGGGTCACCTGTGGGGCACCGAGGACATTCCCGAGGACACTTCGGGTCTGTGGCTGTCCAACCCGCATGCAGCAGAAATCGAAGCTGCATTCGAGGCATACTGCCTGGCTCACTCCAAGTACGACATCGAGGCTGACTTTGCGGCTCACCGCATTGCTGCCCAGGTCGTTATGGAGTTCGAAGACCTCGTGCAGGAAGAGCACCTCAAGCTGCGCGAAGACTTCATGGATTGGAAAACCGAAGACGGCAAGACCTTCAAGGGTCTGGGCGTATTCCCCAAGTTCCAGCAGACCCCTGGCCAGGTATGGCGCCCCATGCCCAAGCAGGGTGGCGACACCGTAGACGTTCTGTCCAAGCTTGGCTACACGCCCGAGCAGATCGCAGAGCTGACTGCCACTGGCGTGGTGAAGGTTGCTGAATAGCACCAAAAATCGCATGACGGGAAGCTCCCCCTCATGCGCACCGGCCGGGTCCTTTTCGGGCCCGGCCACCCCAAGAGCTTTGTATTTAACGGGGTTTCGCGCCCCTCGTCGAATGCAATACCAAAACACTGGCGTGAACTGCACAAACGAAGAACAACAGCGAAATAGGCACGAAAAGGGAGATTCGCATGGTTGACATAGTCGGCAATGAAACGCTTGCAAGCCTTTGGAGCAAACTCGCACGTGAATGCGGTGACAAAGAGTTCCTGATTTTCCAGGGACAAGATGGCGAAGTGGCAAGCTATGGGTATCGCCTGTTCAACGAAATGATCAATCAAACGGCGAATATGTTCTTGCGCCAGGGCATTGTCCGCGGCGAACGCGTTGCAGTGCAGATGCACACCTCTCCCGAATTCCTGATGTGCATGTTCGGCCTGGCGAAAATCGGCGCCGTGATGGTTCCCATGAACGAGCAGTACCTTCAAACGGAGTGCGAATATGCGCTGGATATGTGCCACGTCAAGCGCGCGGTGGTAGAGCCGTGCTACGTTGAGCTGTATGATCAGATTCGCGCCGACGGAAGGCTTCCCGAAGGCATTATTGTTGCCCGTGCCCAGGCCGACGAAAACGTTATGGGTTACCCGCTGTTTTCCGACTTGGTAAGCAAGGAAAACACCGAGCTTGACCAACCGTGCACCCTTTCGCCCGATGATCCGTGCGAAATTCTGTTCACCAGCGGTACTACCTCTAACCCCAAGGGCGTCATACTCACCCACGGCAACATGCTTTTCTCGGGCTACTACGGTTGCTGGGAAACGGCCATGACCGCGCAAGACCGCATGTTCTCCACCATGCCCGCGTGCCACTCGAACTTCCAATTGGCTGCCCTAACGCCGGTTCTTATCGCGCGCGCCACGCTTATTGTGGTGGAAAAATACAGCGCCACGCGCTTCTGGAGCCAGATCCAAGAATATCGCGCCACGCTGGCGCAATGCGTTTCCATGATGCTGCGCACGCTTATGCTGCAGCCTGTTCGCGCAGATGAAAAGCAGCATTGCCTGCGCGATATGCTGTACTTCCTTCCCATCACGCAGCGCGAAAAAGAGGCGTTCGAAGAGCGTTTCAACGTGCGCATCATGAACACGTACGGCTCCACGGAATCCGTGGGCTGGGCACTAACCGACCCGCCCACTGGCGAGCGCAAATGGCCTTCGGTGGGACGCGTGGGCCTGGGCTATGAAGCAAAGATTGTCGACGAAGAAGGCAACGAACTTCCTGCTGGCGAAGTGGGCGAGATTTGCATCAAGGGCGTACCCGGTCGCTCCCTTATGCTGGGCTACGTGGATGATGAAGCCGCAACCGCCAAGGCGCTTTCCAGCGATGGCTGGCTGCGCATGGGCGACAAGGGCTATTACGACGAAGAAGGATGGTTCTACTTCTTCGATCGCAAGAGCAACATGATCAAGCGCTCCGGCGAAAACATTTCCACCACCGAGATTGAGAGCATTCTGGTGGACCATCCTGACATCAAGGAAGCGGCAGTTATTGGCATACCCGATGAGATTCGCGACCAGGCAGTCAAGGCATTCGTGCTTCCCGCCGATGACGCACATCTTGACCCCGATGAAATCATTGCGTACTGCGAGCAGAACATGGCGGCGTTCAAGGTGCCGTCGTTCGTGGAGATTGTTGATGACTTCCCGCGAACCTGCAGCATGAAAATCGAAAAGAAGCTTTTGCATTAAAGGAGCTTCAAGGAGTTCTGCAATAAGCAGCACTTGCGGTAAACAACAAAGGGGGGCGTTTATGAGCAAGCACCAGGGGAAACAGCAGCAGCTGTCATCGGAAAAAGTCACGAATACGTGTCCCGCCTGCGGCAGCGAGCAAGCTGTAAGCGCCACGCCGGTCACCCTTGACGATGCTGCCATGACGCCTTTCTTGCGCAAGATCACGTTGGTCTCCAGCGGTGGCGCGTTCTTGGACGGTTACGTATTGTCCCTGATTGGCGTTGCGCTCACGCAAATCACGTCCCACATGAACTTGACCACCCACTGGACCGCTTTAATTGGCGCATCGGTGCTGTTGGGCATTCTGGTTGGCAGCGTTTTGGGCGGTTATTTGACCGATACCATTGGGCGCAAGAAGATGTTCGTCGTGGATATCATTGCCATTGCTGTGTTCTCTGCCCTGAGCATGACCAATGTCACCCCGTTTCAACTGGTGTTATACCGTTTTTTCATTGGCGTATTCGTGGGCGCGGACTACCCCATTGCAACTTCGCTCATCACCGAATTCACGCCGAAAAAGCACCGTGCCATTTCCATGGGCATGGTCTCGGCCGCATGGTATCTGGGTGCAACGGTAGCGGCGTTTGTGGGCTACACGCTTTGCGATGTGGATGAAGGTTGGCGACTCATGCTGGGCTCGGCTATTGTCCCCTGCGTGTTCCTGCTGATCGGACGCATTAAAGTTCCCGAGTCTCCCCTGTGGCTTGAAAGCAGGGGCCGCGATGAGGAAGCGCAAAAAATCATCAAGCGCGTATACGGCTGCAACGTGGTTATCGCAGAAACCAAAGAGCCGCACGAGAAAGCCGGCTTTCGCGAGGTGTTCTCGAAGGGTTACGCGGCACGCATCCTGTTCCTGGGCATTCTTACGTTGTGCCAGGTCGTTCCCATGTACGCTATTTACACGTTCGGCCCCACCATCATGGCCGCCTTCGGTCTAGGCGTGGGAAAAGCCTCCATTTTGGGCGAAAGCGTGCTCAGCTTGTTCTTCCTGGTGGGCTCTATCCCCGCCATGTTCTGGCTTGATTCCATGGGAAGGCGCCCGCTGCTTATCAGATCGCTGTTCTTGATGGCGGTTGGCCTGGTGGTGTTGGGCCTGTTCCCCACCGCTCCGCTGCCCATCATTATTGGCGCATTCGGCTTGTACGCCTTCTTCAGCGGCGGCCCGGGCATTCTGCAGTGGCTCTACCCCAACGAGCTGTTCCCCACCGAAGTGCGCGCTACCGCAGTTGGCCTGGCCATTGGCATCTCTCGCGTGGGCACAATTATCTCAACGTATGCCACGCCAATCTTCCTTGCCTCGTTCGGCATTGGCCCTACCATGCTGGTAGCTGCTGGCCTGGTGATTTTGGGCTTGGTGCTGTCCATTTTCATGGCACCGGAAACCGCCGGCAAGTCGCTGGGCGAAACCAGCTCGCTTCAGCCGCTGTAGCAATAGACGCGCAAGGCGAAGGCAGCAACGGCCAGTTCAAGCCGTACGTTTCTTCGTACGCAAAACCGGCCAACTTTAGCGGTGTTTTCGCGAAGCTGGCCGCAGTCGCTATCACCCGACAAAAGGCAACGCTGCTTAGCGTGCAGCGGCAGACGAAGCGGCATCGGCGTTCTCGACCGAAAGCTCCGGTAAGGTTAAGCGCGAGCAATTTGGGTCCGGCAATCATCGGGCTCCGAATCGCAAATCTCGTTTAATCAGGACAAACCAAGCGATTTCAGCAATTCGTTGCAGCGCGCTTGAACCTCCTGAGCAACCACCTTCGCCTTGCGTAACGGCAGTCCAACCTCACTGGAAAGCGCAAGGATGTCATCCATGGTCGGCTTGCCTTTTCCGTTCACCGTTGTCGCATGCTCTCCGCCAAACGACGTACTGTACGTCAAATCGTATGCAGGCGAAAAACTCCATTCCCCCTCTTCGCAAAGCCATGCGAAGTTATTTGAATGATCATCCTGATTGTGAGCGAAAACGTTAAAGCACATCAAACGAAACACCTGCCACGCCTGGCTCAAATCGCGGGTGAGCATCTGCGTTGCCTGGAAAAGATGCTTATAATCAAGCGCAGGGAACCGACGAGACACCTCCAAAAGCCCCGATGCAGTAATCATATGCACGCCTTCTCCAGCAGAATTACGGTCGAAACGCTCAGTCGCAAAAAAACCCCTGCAGATTTTTGACGGCAGCAACTCTGTTCGCGACATAACAATGCCACATTCCTTTGCCGCGCATGAGTATTCATACTCCATGACGCCAATCTCATTGGGGTCCGCGCTCGAAGGAAACTTTACTAGCCATTCGGATTCTTCTCTTTTCACGTAAGCCTTCGGACGTGCGCCGGCGGATAATCCACCAGCGGCAAACGCTTTGTCCAATTCATCCACGGGCTTGTCGGCAAGAATCTCCTGACAGAGCTTCGAAAACGTGTCAAAATCATCAATCGACGCCGAAACGCCCGTAATAATTTCCGGCTCGTAACACAACGCGCCGCGACCGCCAGACCCAACAAGGGAAAGCATTGTCATGGGCGTTACCTCAGCGGGATCAATGCCGTTATTCTTCAGGAGCCGATTCAACAACAAAGCGCCCCATCCATCGGGAAGGCTATCCCGGAAAACACCGAACACTCCATCAAACGGATGCAGATTGGGCACGAAAACCCCTGAACGCAACGGAAGACTCAATGGGCTAATCGAGAATCCATCGGAGAGCCATTGGGAATCGTACTCGAATGCAGCAAGACCATCGGGCGTTTGCGCAAGCGTTCCAACCCGCCTGCCATGCAATGTCACGCCAAGCTGCTTGACCGCCCCGCTTTCAGCAAGCGAAGGGAGCTGATTCGATTGTCTGTTATTGCTGTTCATCGATAACCTCCTGAATGGAGCGGTATGCGTGCTTTGCGAAAAGCGCATCCAGGTCGAACTCGCAATCAAGGGCACGGCAAACAGATACCAGCGCATTAAACGATATTTGTCCCGTTTGCTCGAAGCGACGAAGCGTGCCCAATGCAACACCCGAGCGCTCGGACAACTGCTGCTGAGTAATGCCCAAAGCACGACGACGCGCACGTGCACGAAGCGCTACATCCTTCGCCGCGGCATCCGGTGATTTCAATGGCGTAAGTTTTGATAAATTGCTCATATATGATTAATTTTTTTTCAATTCGAACTTAAATTACTCATATTTTAGCACATTTCATATAGCTCAGGGTGTCATAGACGGCGTAAAGTTGATGGGAATCGGATGATAGAGGACGACCCCACATCAATTTTACGCCGTTAATTTTGTTCACGCTCGTTTACTCACCCTGAAGTTGTAGTAAAATCCCCTGCGGCAAAAGCACAACCGCTCGGGAGAGTGGTTGAAGGTTCGGACAACTTCACGCGAATATCAACGAGCATAGGAGCGGCTCAATGAAAAAACCAAGCAAGGCAATGGTTCTTCTTGCAACGCTGGCAATTTGCGCGGGATTAGCACCCGCAGCGGGCTTCGCGGCGGAACCTACCACCATCGAAGTTGGCAACAGCGCTGAATTCGATAATGCGGTAACCACTGTTAACGCTGCTACGAGCGGCGAATACATCATCAAACTGACCGACAACCTAGAAGGAGCCGGCGCTACCTTCGCCAACGCATGCCCGACTACCATTCTTGGTAACGACCACACCATGACGCTTGGTCAGTACAGCTCGATTTCCGTTCAATCGGGAGCGCAATTGAACTTGGGCGCGGCCGATGGCAGCGACACGCTGAAAATCAGCGGCGGAAACAAGCAGAACAACGATGTGCCAGGCCTGTTGTATATCCAAGGCACGTGCAACATGTACCCTGGCGTTACCGTTGCCGACCGTAAAGGCGAAAACTACTTCGGCGGCGGCGTGACCGTGCAGGGCGGCACCTTCCACATGTATGGCGGCACCATTGATAACTGCGGCATCACCGGCGGATCCATGTGCTACGGCGGTGGCGTTGCCGTGATTTACGGCGGTTCGTTTACTATGGATGGCGGTGAAATCACGAACTGCTTCGCCACCTCTGGCTTCAAAGCTTCGGATTACGGTATGGACGCTCGCATTATCACGTCTGCTGGTGGCGGCGTGTACGTTTCGGGCGGATCGTCGTTTGTCATGAACGGTGGAGCCATTTCGAACAACAAAGCGAACGAGATGGGCGGCGGCGTTGCAGTTGTTGCCTCCATTGACGAAATCATCAACGGCGGATGGGGCAACCTCCAGAGCTCCGCGCAAATCATTGGCGGCACCATCAGCGGAAACGAAGCAAACGACGGCGCAGGCGTTCTTGCTTCTGCGTACTTCTACGCTGCAGCATACGGCCTGTGCGCCGACACCCCGAACGTGGGCGCTGCCGAAAAACCGGGCTTGTTCCTTGAGAACGCCACGATAACCAAGAACACCGCAAACCAAGACGAAGGCTATGGCGCCGGTGTGCTTGCCGTCATGCTGAAAACACCCGCCGCAGCGGAAATCCGCAGCTGCACCATAACGGAAAACATCGCGGCCTTGGGCGGTGGCATTGCATCGTACGGCAACTTTACCAGCATGGTCATTGACAGATGCACTATCACGGGCAACAAAGCCACAAATTACGGCGGCGGTTTCGCCGCTGATTCGAATTCCGGCGAAGGCGCAGGCACCACTATTACAGACACTAAGCTATGCAACAACACTGCAGGTAAAGCGGCATCCGATATCTACCTGGACGGCTCTCCCCTGAAGCTTGCACCCGCGAAGGACATGAATGCTCTGTACCAGGGCAAGCCCGATGACGTGACGAGCAAAAAGATCGACGGCTGGTTCGTTGACGGCGAAGAACTGCGCTACACCGCGCAAACGAAAGAACAGCGCGTCGAGTACGCCAACTACGCCAACATTTCAGCTGATGGCAAGGTCTATTTGATTGCCGCCGCAAAACCGTCCTTGGTGAAAATCTCGTTCGCGAACGAAGATGGCAGCCTGTTCTACAGCGAAGATTGGTACGAAATCGGCACGAAGGCTCACCAGATTACCGTGCCCACCCCCATAAAGCCGTCCGACGATAAGTACGATTACGTCTTTGAGTCGTGGCACAAGGAAATCACCGATGCAACAGAAGACGTTGTCTATAAAGCCCAGTTCAAGAAGGTGCCTAAGAACAATCCGGGCAATCCCGATACCGACAACCCGGGCGGCAATAAGCCAGGCGATGGCGATAAGCCGGATACGGACAACCCCGACAGCGGCACTCCCGGCGGCACCGAAAAGCCTGGCATCGACGCAAGCACGCCTGGTGCGGATGGCACTCAACCCGGCAACGGCGATGCAAATGCAGGCGCTACCAGCGGCAACGCGAACGCCGACAGCACCATTCCTTCGACAGGCGATCACGCGGCAACGATGCTTGGCGCTGCCCTGATCGGAGCGGGTGTGCTTGCATTGGCAGTTGCAATCTGCGCGCGCAAAAGAAAGCACATCCAGTAAAACCTAGTGCTCTCATTTCGCTTGACACAAGAAGCCGGTACCGCGCAGGTGGCGGCTTCTTTCATTTCGTCTTCACCGTACTTTACCGATTCCTTCCCTTTCTTGTTCCCCTTTGCCAGGACCGCCGCCGCACTGTCAAGAAAATGCATTTTTCAAGCAAAATCGTCCAAAAAATCGCCATAGCGGCAAGGAAAACAGCATCTACTGCATATAATGGGATGTTACAAGAACGTTACAAGAAAATGCCTTCGCGTGAGCAAGGCGTATTCCCATTGAACCTAAAGGAGGTCTCCATGGATTCCAACAAGCGCCCCGACGACATGGTGCGCATCACCACCCCTGAACTTGCCCAGGCGTTCATTGACGAACAGGTTGCTGCAATCCGTGAACAGATTGGCGACAAGAAAGTCCTGCTGGCTCTTTCCGGCGGCGTTGACAGCTCTGTTGTTGCAGCCCTGCTGATCAAGGCTATTGGCAAGCAGCTGATTTGCGTGCACGTGAATCACGGCCTGATGCGCAAAGGCGAAAGCGAGCAGGTCATTGACGTGTTCAAAAACCAGATGGACGCAAACCTGGTCTATGTTGACGCAACCGACCGTTTCCTAGACAAGCTGGTTGACGTTGACGAGCCCGAAGCGAAGCGCAAGATTATTGGCGCTGAATTCATTCGCGTGTTCGAAGAAGAGGCGCGCAAAGTGGGCAACGAAGTCAGCTTCCTGGCTCAGGGCACCATCTACCCCGACATTCTGGAATCCGAAGACGGCGTGAAGGCGCATCACAACGTGGGCGGTCTGCCCGAGGATCTGCAGTTCGAGCTGTGCGAGCCGGTGAAACTGCTGTTCAAGGACGAAGTGCGCGTTGTTGGCCGCGAGTTGGGCTTGCCCGAAAACATGGTTGAGCGTCAGCCCTTCCCCGGTCCTGGTCTGGGCGTTCGCTGCTTGGGCGCCATTACGCGCGACCGCTTGGAAGCTCTGCGCGATGCCGACGCGATCGTGCGCGAGGAAATCGACAAGGCCGAGCTGAACATCTGGCAGTACTTCGCCGTAGTGCCCGACTTCCGTGCTACCGGCGTGCGCGATGGTAAGCGCGCTTACGACTGGCCCTGTATCATCCGCTGCATCAACACGGTTGATGTTATGACCGCCGAGGTTCCCGAGCTTGACTGGGCACTGCTCAAGCGTATCACCGCGCGCATCACCGCAGAAGTTCCTGGCATCTGCCGCGTGTGCTACGACCTGACCCCGAAGCCCGTTGGCACGGTCGAGTGGGAATAAGAAATTCTTTAGTTATGGGGGTATAAGTCATTTGGTCAATAAAGAATACCCTAATAAACTAGTAATTTGATATACTGGCTCCAATGAAGATCGGAGCCAGTATGCGTTTATTTCCTAGAGAAAACTATCTGAAGAAGATCCGCGGCTTCTACCATGATGACGGGATGATCAAGGTCATCACCGGCGTCCGCCGCTGCGGCAAGTCCTGCCTCATGCAGTGCATCGCCGAAGAGCTGAGGACCGAAGGCGTCGATGACGAGCACATCGTCTTTTTCGACCTCGACCGATACGGGTACCGATCCGTCAAGGCCCCGGAACAGCTCGAGGCCCTCATCGAGCCCCTGCTCGCTGTCTCGGGGAGGAAGTACCTTTTTATCGACGAGGTGCAAAACGTCGAGGGTTTCGAGGACGTGCTCAACGGGTTTCGCACCGAAGGCGGATTCTCCATCTTCATCACCGGGTCGAACTCCTACCTGCTTTCAGGGGAGCTGGCCACGAAGCT
>CAKUDT010000032.1 GCA_934645125.1 uncultured Eggerthellaceae bacterium | reverse complement strand
TGCATGGTTGGTTCCTCCTTTATGTAGATGACCATGCAGAGAAGGGACAACCAAGGAGGCAGGTTACTGATGCGGATTCCCGCACGCCCACGACTACCCGACGGGGACTGTGTTTTCATCTCTGGTGCCCGCATTGTAGCACGCGCGGGTGTTACAATGCGCATATTGCCTTCTCGGTTTCGAAACTTTAAAACAATTCGAGTTTCGAAACCGAGAAGGAGCTGATGATGGCTTGGGTAGACCGCAATACGTACATGGAGCGACTTTGGGCGCTCGAGGGTACCCGGGGCATCAAAGTGATCACGGGGATGCGCCGCTCCGGCAAGTCTTCGCCCTCCCTAGAAGTTAGCAGCTTCCTGGAATCGCATTTCAACGCTTCCTTGTCTGCAATTCCTGCATGTTGTTGAATTTTGGGCTCCAAATTCGAAGTTGATGCAGGTTGGAAATAGGCGGAGACGCTAAAATCAAGGGAAAACTCGCTCATCCGAAGTGGTGATTACGACAGGTCCGGAAAAAGCCCAGTTCAGAGCCCTGTCGAAAAAACGAGTCGCTCGGAAGTCCCAAGCATCGGAACCCCGACCTACTTCCAACCTGCATCAACTTCGAATTAGAAGGCGTTTTTTCGACAACGTGGCCGGAAATCAACCAATCAGGGGCATTTTGGAACGAAGGAACATACACCAGCGGCCTGAATTGCGAACGTAAAGACAACGTCTTCCCATGTCAGAAAAGCAAACAGCAGAACAAGCGTTCTATTGATGTGCTACAACCCGACTTTTGCATAAAGCAAAACTGTGCCCGCGCTGCTACTTCCACGCCTTGTCGCGTTTGGGATAGCTTGCCCAAGCAATTGCATACGACACCGCAATGCAACATGCCACCAGGACAATTGTCACCCGGAACCCGAACTGCTCGGCAGTAACGCCCCAAAGCACGCTTGAGAGCCCAATTCCCAGATCCTGCGCCAGCAAAAACAACCCATTAGCTGCGCCCCACCTATCGGACGGCGTGTTCTTGACCGCAACGGATTGATTAACCGGCATAGCAAGCCCCAGGCACAGGCCGTAAGAAATACCCGAGAGATAGAAAATCCAGTCACTCACCGCAGCGAAGAATAGCATTGCAGTAGTCACGAGCCCGCAAATCACCGCAACGGTGAAAATCTTAATAGGCACAACACGATCCATGAAAGCGCCCGACTTCAAACGCACAACAATCATGCTAACAGCGGCAATCGTGTAGAAAAGACTTGCGCTTCCTACACCCAGCTCGGTGCCGTACAGTCCCACAAAGAAGATACCAAAGCCAAAGGTAGGCGAAATCACCATCACGGGCAAGGCACCCGCAAGCGCACGGGGTTCGAACAAAGAAGAAAGACCGCCTCGCTTTGCCACAGAAGCAGCAACACCGTCCGGCACATCGGGCGAAGCATCCAGCGCTTCACTACGCCCTTCGCACGCACGTTCCAATTCTTGCTTGCGCTCATACCGCATGCGAAACGCCGATGTTTCCGGCAAAACCTTAGGCCTATGTTCGTAACGAACGAAAAACGCCGCAATCAAACCAACAATACCGGCAAGCGTAAGACCAAGATACAGATTAGAGGCAGGATCGGTTCCAACAAGATACAGAGCGAACGCAGGCCCAATTGCCATTGCAATTGCCTGACCAAGCCCGTGATACCCGATCCCTTCGCCAAGCCTTTTCGCGGGAAGCACCTCGGCCGCGGCTGTCGCCGCAGCTGTTGTGGACATGGCAAAACCGATGCCCTGCAAGATTCTACTTACCACGAGCGCTTCAACGCCATCGAGCGCAACGGGAATAAAGGCGCCCGCTGTAAGAACCGCAACACCTACGGCAATCACAAGCGAACAACGTCCCCTATCAATCAAGGGACCTACGGTAAGGCGCATAATGGCCGCGGCCGCTGAAAATACCAACGCAAGCACGCCTGACAGCGATTCCCCATACCCCCTGTGCGAAAGGTACACCGATGTTCCGGCGTTGAGCCCCTGCCCAATCACAAAGCACACAAAGGTAATGAAAATGATGAGCATGAAAACGCCCGTCCAGAGTTTAGGACGGACGTCTTCGTTTAGGCTGGCCACATTGAATGCAGTAGATACAGAAGCACCCCGATGAACAGAATCGGCATTGCCGTAAGCCGCAACTGCATCGTTCGCTTCTTCAGGTTTTGTCTTTACTATTTCCATATTTCCCATGATAGTTCATCTTTTTTTCGACTTCTTGTTATTTACAAAAAGCTAACAGTTGTAAAAACGGTTTCCGTATTCACAGCTAAATGCCGAGCCCCGGCACGCAAAAATCAACGGCAAAGCCTGCCGCAATCCTTTGCTTAAACATTTTTTCTTTATGGAATTAAAAGTTATCGCCAATTACATGAATTTATATGCATAAAACCGCTTTATATATACCTAATTTTGAATATTAATCTAAAAAAATTCTTAGTTTTCTCGGTAGCTTTTTCAATTTGAGCGTGTTATATTGTCTTTGGTAATCAATGATTACTTTTTTGAATGACATTCTGCTGAACTTGGTATCATCTAAAATGGTATGCAACAGTTATAGGAGTGGTCATGGGAAAAGATCGGACAAAGAGAAACGCTTTAAGCGGCAATCCTATCAAGATCCTTGATATGCCGACCTTTGTTCTGCCCGCGACGCTCGTTTTTATTGCGGTCATTGCCGGCATCGCAATCCCCCAAGCATTCAGCGCGGGCGCATCCAAAACGCTGGAATTCCTTACCACCAACTTCGGATGGTTCTATGCAATCGGCGCAACCATTCTTCTTGTCTTTTGCTTCTGGGCCGCTTTCTCTAAGGCGGGCAACGTCAAACTTGGCGGAAAAGATGCAAAACCCGAAATGAAGTTCGGTACCTGGTTCGCTATCGTTCTTTGCTCCGGCATGGCAATCGGCATTTCGTTCTATGGCATTGCCGAGCCGCTGGCAAACTACATTGCTCCCCCGGTATTCGCAGGCTACGAAGGCTCCACGCAAGAAGCAGCCGAAGGCGCACTGAAGTACGCGTTTTTGCACTGGGCGCTTCACCCCTACGCAATCTATACGTCCGCGGGAATCTGCTGCGCGTTCATCATTATGAATGGCAAGAAGAAATTCCAGGTCAGCTCTAGTCTTTATCCTCTGATCGGCGAAAAAGCCAACGGTACGCTGGGCAAAGTCATCAACAGCGTTTGTATCTTCTCGCTCATCGGCGGCATTGGAACTTCCCTTGGTTTCGGCATTACCCAAATTGCCACGGGTATCAATTACGTGTTCGGCACCCATTTTTCCAGCATCAGCCTGGCGCTGATCATCATCGTGGTAATGGCAACGACGTACATCCTTGCAGCATGCACCGGCATCCTGAAGGGAATCAAGCACGTGAGCAACTTCAACGTGCTCATTTACCTGGCCATGTTGCTTATTGCCATCGTGTTCGGCAACACCCTGTTCATCATCAACAACACCACGTCATCTCTAGGCCAGTACCTGGCATTCCTGATTCCGCAGTCCTTCTACCTGGAACCCGCGCATCAAGCAGGCTGGGTCCAGAACAACTCGGTGTTCTACTGGGCTTGGTGGCTATCGTTCGCACCGCTGGTCGGGCTCTTCTTGGTCAAGCTGTCGAAAGGCCGCACCATCAGGCAATTTGTTCTGGTGAACATGATTGCCCCGGCGCTTTTCGCCATTGCGTGGTTCGGCGTATTCGGCAGTGCCGCCATTTCTATGGAGATGTCCGGAGGCAACCTTGCTTCCGAGATCGCCCAGTACGGCACGGCGGTTTCGCTTTTCGCTTTCGCAAAAGCGATTCCCCCAACAGCGACATTTATCGTGCTATCATTTGGCTGCGTGGCGCTCTCATTCATCACGCTTGCGCAATCCATGACGCTTACCATCTCGGAAATGGTCGTGAAAGAATCCGAAATGGAAAAACGCGTTGCCGCAGGTAAAGGAGCTCCCAAGTATTTGATTGTATTTTGGGGCGTGCTCATTGGAGCAATCGCATTCGTTCTGCTCTACAGCGGTGGCTTGGAGGCACTGCAAACGTCCTCGATTGTCTGCGGCCTGCCCATTCTAATCCTGCTTCTTTTCATGGTTGTCTCGTTCATCAAGAGTATGAAGTACCGGAGCCAATACGATCTTACGCTTACCAGCGAAGAACGCGAAGAGCTTGCAGAACTTGAAAATCGGAAAAGTTCCAGCACATCAATCTAGCGTAACAAAACCGTTCTAGCCCAAGAAAACCACGCAACAACCAACGAGCATCTGCCCTAGGAATACTGCGCACTTCGTGGTTATCACTGATTACCTACACGAGAGAAATCACAGAAAGGAGACCAGCATTTCAGCATTGAAGAACGGCAACACTGAGCACTGGGAAACATGACAACAATTCCGCAAAGGAGGGGAAATGAAATCTACGAACGACAAATCGCAACCGAAAAGAGACTGGCTGAGCATCATCGATAAGCCTACGTTCCTGCTGCCGGCAATTCTTATTCTGATTGCGGTCATAGTCGGCATAGCCGCACCGAAAGCCTTTGAAAAGGGAGCAAACGCTGCTCTGAGCTTCCTTACGGTGGACTTCGGATGGCTCTACGCCATAAGCACGTTTGCCTTGCTTATCTTCTGCTTATGGGCAGGTTTCAGCAAGTACGGCAACATCAAACTTGGCGGTAAGGACGCAAAACCGGAAATGTCTTTTTGGGCATGGTTCTCCATCGCGCTTACCTCGGGCATTGCAATTGGCATCGTGTTCTGGAGCGTTGCAGAACCGCTGGCCAACTTCACGAACCCGCCCGCATTCACCGGGATCGAAGGCGGCACGCCCGAAGCCGCAGAGCACGCATTACCGTACGTGTTCATGCACTGGGGCCTGCACCCCTACGCAATCTACACGGCAGTAGGCGTTTGCTGCGCGTTCATCATCATGAACGGCAAACAGAAGTTCCAGGTCAGCTCTGCGCTGTACCCGCTGCTGGGCGAAAAAGCAAACGGCACGCTGGGCAAGATCATCAACGGCATTTGCATCTTCGCACTCGTGGGCGGCATCGGCACCTCCCTGGGCATGGCGGTACAGCAGTTCGTTACCGGCATTGGCTACGTGTTCGGCGTAGAAGTCGATGCGAACATCCTGGCAATCTTCGTTATCGGCGGCATGGCCATCTTCTACATCGTGGCTGCTTGCTCGGGCCTTCACAAGGGCATCAAGTACATCAGCCAGGCAAACATGTACATCTACATCGCGCTGCTGGTGTGGGCGTTCATCTTCGGCGGCACGCTGTTCATCATCAACTGCACCACCAGCGCCGTTGGTCAGTACCTGGCAATCCTGGTCCCGCAGTCATTCTACCTTGAGCCCGCCTTCCAGTCTGGCTGGGTCAGCGGCACTACGATCTTCTACTGGGCTTGGTGGCTGGCATTTGCTCCCCTGGTTGGCTTGTTCCTGATCATGCTGTCCAAGGGCCGCACCATTCGTCAGTTCGTTCTGGTGAATATGATTGTCCCGACCATCTTCGCAATTGCTTGGTTTGGCGTATTCGGCAGCTCGTCCATGCTGGTAGAAATGACCCAAGGCGGCTTGGCAGACACCATCGCCGAGTACGGAGTTGCCGCAGCACTGTTCGCCTACGTCAAGACGCTGCCCCTGTCTCCGGTTTTGATCGTGCTGGCGTTCTTGGCGATCATCTTCTCCTTCGCTACGTTGGCTGAATCCATGACTCTTTCACTGGCGGAAATGACCACCACCGAAGAGGAAATGGCGCGTCGCAACAAAGAAGGCAGAAGCGCACCGACCTTCCTCAAGATCATTTGGGGTTCGCTCATGGGTCTGATCGCATTTGCCCTGTTCTACAGCGGCGGCCTGAGCGCCATGCAGACCTCCTGCGTGGTATGCGCCTTCCCCATTCTGATCATTATGGGAATGATGGTTGCCTCGTACATCAAGAGTATGAAGCATCGCAGCGAATACGACATGACGCTCACCGACGAAGAAAGAGAAGCCCTGCGACAGGAAGAGAACAAAAACGCGAATGGCTCTCTTATGGATAAGGTCGAAGCACCAAAAGAGACAGCTTAACCAAAAACCCAAGGCTTTTAAAGTACCGGCTCGTTAACCAAAAAACGGTGCTTTACGAAAAAAATAGGAAGAGAAAAAAGAGAAAGGAACCAAAATGGAGCGCACGAAGAGAATGCAACTGCAGGAAATCCACGACAAGAGCATGCAAATCCTTGAGACCGTAGGCATGCGTTTCCTTCATCCGGAAGCACGCAGGATCCTGAAAGAGCACGGCATTCGCGTTGAAGGCGAAATTGCTTACTTCACCGAAGACCAGCTGATGTACTGGGTTCGCAAGGCCCCCAGCACCTTCAAGGTAAAAGCGCGCAATCCGAAATACGATGTCATCATCGGCGGCGATCGCACCGAGCCCGCTCCCCCTTACGGCGCTCCCAACATCACCGAAATGGATGGCACCAAGCGCAACGCTACCATTGAAGATTACATCAACTACGCAAAGCTGTTCGAAGCAAACTACGACTTCAACATCAACGGCGGCCTTATGGTTCAGCCCTCTGACGTAGCCCCCGCTACCTCCAGCCTGGCCATGTTCTACGCAGCGGCGACGCACTCCGAGAAGACGCAGCTTGTTGTTGCCGGCGCCAAGAACGTTGTGCATGCCCTTATGGAAGGCGCCAAGGCAATCTATGGCGAAGAGAACATGCGCAACGATCCGTACATCATTACGATCGTAAACGTGAACAGCCCGTTGATGCTTGACCTCAACATGACCGATACCCTGATTGAGTTCGCAAGCAATGGTCAGCCGTTCGTTATTGCAAACTGCTCCATGGCAGGTTCCACCAGCCCCGTTACGTTGCGCTGATGAATGCCGAAATTCTTCCCGTTATTGCGCTGGCCGAAATGATCAACCCGGGTACGCCGGTTATGTACGCAACGCAGACCACAACCGCCGATATGGCAACGGGCCAGATTGCAATCGGTTCCCCCGAAGGCGCCCTGTGCTACAAGTACTGCGCTCAGCTGGCCAAGTTCTACGAGCTGCCGTGCCGCGGCGGTGGCGCGCTCACCGACTCCAAGATTGTTGACGCGCAGTCCGGCTACGAGTCCATGGCAACGCTGATGACCGACTACCTGCAGCACATGAACTTCGTCATTCACGCAGCAGGCATTCTAGACGGCTTTAGCTCCACGTCGTATGCCAAGGTTATCCAGGACTTCGAGATCAACCGCTACATCAAGCGCTTCATGAAGGACATCACCATCAACGAGGACACTATTCCCATGGAGCTTATCGAGGAAATCGGCCACGATGGCGAGTATCTGACCGAAGATCACACCTTCGAGTGGTGCCGCAAAGAGCCCTTCCTGCCTATGATCAGCACCCGCGGACCAGTTGCCGACCCGCAGGCACAGCTGAACAAGCGCATCACCGAGCAGTACAACAAGCTCATGGACGCATACAAGCAGCCCGAGCTTGACAGGGTGGCATTCGACAAGGCGAAGCAAATCTTCATTGAAGCTGGCGTAGACGCTGCCGTTCTTGACAAGATCGATACGCTCTAAAACTCCGAACTCAAAACCCGGAAGGATTTTTAGTCCATGCAAAACGGGAGGGCCTTCCGCACGGAGGGCTCTTCCGTTTTTATGTCCGATCTATATAAGTGCGGCGTTATGCCTGATAAATACGATACAATAAGCAACGATAAAAATACTCTAAGCAAGGTCCAACATACCAATGGCAAAAAACGACAACAGACGCAAGTACATCGACGCGGCCTATCGCATTCTTGAGCGCGACGGCCTTGATGGCATTTCAATTCGAAAAGTAGCCGATGAAGTTGGCTGCAGCAGCGCGGCGCTCTACAAACATTTCGACAATCTTGACGAACTTGTTGTCTACGCTTCCATACGTTTCTTGAGCGACTATTCGCTGGACGTCCAGACGCTTTCCAAGGTTGACCTGAATCCCCTGCAGCTTAACATCCAGCTGTGGGAATGCTTTGCGTTTTACGCTTTCAGGAACGTGCCCGTTTTCGAGCAGCTGTTCTACAACACCGATCCCGATTTGCTGAGCAGCGTTCTTTACGACTTCTACCAGATCTTCCCCGAAGAACTTACCAACGTTCGCTCGTACATGATCACGATGATGGGCAACAGCGACATTAAAAAGCGTGGTTTTTTAACCATGTCCAAAGCAGTGGACATGGGCATGATTGACATGGAAAGCCTTTCGTACCTGTGCGAAACGGACTCGTATATATTCAGGGGAATGCTCGCCGAGTATCGCGATAAATACAAAGAAGGCGACAACGCGAAAATCGCAACGCGCAAATTCATGAAGATCATGGTCAAGAATTACAATTCGCAGCTGCGCCCGGGAAACCAGATTCTTGTTGTTTCGCCGCTCAACGATCCGAACATGAGAAAAGAGCTCAAGAAGACATCGGAGAAGGACTATCTGGACGCGTTAGCCGTGGTAGAGCGCGCCAGTTACCACTGATACCGGTGCCACTCGTCACGCAAGCGAACCCTTCGGAAGGGTCACCAGCATAATCGTGCCTTCGTTGGTGCTTTCTTCGACTTCCACGGCACCGCCGTGGAGCGCGGCGATCTCCCAAACGAGCGACAACCCCAGCCCCACACCGCCATATTCCCTGCTCCGGGACTTGTCAACGCGGAAAAACGGCTGGAAGATGCTTTCTTTATACTGCTCGGGAATCCCTGTTCCCCTATCCCGCACGCGCAGCAAAACGCAGTTCGTTTCTTCGCAGACGGAAACGCCCACCGCCGTGCCTGAGCGACTGTAGCGTAACGCGTTTTCCACCAGATTGAAAACCAGACGATACATCAACGTGTCGCTGCCAACGATTACGGTATCGCCCGTGCACTCAAGGACAATCTCCCGCTGTTCCGCTAAGGGCGCCAAGTCGGCAAATACCTCTTCGACCAGGGGTGCCAGCTCAATTCGGTCATCGCACGGAACGGAACGCAGCTCGCTCATCTCCAGCAACGTTTTTGTCATTTGCGACATTCTTTCTGTTTGCTCTTGCAGCAATTTCAGGAAGTCGGCGGTTTCAGGGTTCACATCAGAGTGCTCAAGGGAAAACAGCTCCATTTGCGCCTGCATGAGCGCAAGCGGCGTGCGCAATTCGTGGGCAGCATTTCCCGTGAATTGTTTCTGCGCGCTAAACCCCTGGTCAAGGCGGTCAATCATGTCGTTAAACGATGCGCTGAACTGCTTGAACTCAGGCAGCACGTCTTCGCTGATTTTCATTTCGGCCAGGTTGTTCGGTTGTACCTGTTCGACTTGCGCGGCAAAATCCCGCAGCGGACGCAACGCCCGACCGCTCACGAAATACGCAAGTACGCCGCCCAGCAACGTAACCGCCACGGTAATCAGCCAGTTCGTTGCGCCAAACGACTGCTGCGCATCGCTTACGATAATTGTAAGGTCCTGGTCAGGGCTAACGTTTTCGGGATCAAACGAACCTGGCTCGCCCTTATCGATATCGCCATAGGCCGCCAAACCGTTGCCGATCGATTCCATGTAGCGCATTCCCGAATAGCCAATCAGGCAGTTCATAAGCACGCAGGTCACACAAACCAAAAGCGCCGTGGTCAGCGTGATGCGCCATTGCAGCGAAAGTTTTTTCACCGAGCCACTTCTCATTGAGCGTCCTCCATCACGTAGCCCTCGCCAATGCGGTTGCGAATAGGGTCATGCCCCAGTGCGGCGCGCAGCTTTTTTCTGAGTGAGGAAATATGCACGCGAATCGAATTGCTGAAGCTGTTCGCATTGCTGTCCCATACGTGCTCGAGAAGCTCTTCTTGGCTTACCGGGCGCCCTTGGTTGAGCATAAGATGCTCCAGGATTCCCGTTTCCTTTCGGGTCAACGCCAGCGTTTCTGAGCCCACGCGTGCCGTGCGTGCTTTCGTATCGAAAGTAAGATTTCCGCAGGTCAAAAC
>CAKUDT010000031.1 GCA_934645125.1 uncultured Eggerthellaceae bacterium | reverse complement strand
CATATCGCTTGCCACATAAGAGCCGGTTGCGCCGCGTCCTACCACCAGCGGGCTATCCTTGCGCGTAACCACAATAACGCCGGGCTGAGCCGCGCACGTTACCGCCAGGCCATACGCGCCGTTGATGCATTCCGTTGCGGCACGAACAGCCGCAAGAAGATCGCCGTCGTACGCGCGTTCCACCAGGTGAGCCACTACTTCGGTGTCGGTTGCGCTGGCAAAGTGGTGCCCTTCGCTTTCCAGTTTTTCACGTAGTTCGGTGAAGTTTTCGATGATGCCGTTATGCACTACCGCAATGGAGCCGTCGCACGATGTCTGGGGATGCGCGTTTGCCTCGCTCGGCTTGCCGTGCGTTGCCCAACGTGTATGACCAATGCCGCATGTGCCCGTCAGGCGAATGCTTTCCACCGATTGCTCAAGCGCCGCAACCTTTCCTTTGCGACGCACCACATGCAGCCCGTCGGGCTCCATAATGGCCACGCCGGCGGAGTCGTATCCACGATACTCCAGCTTTTTCAAGCCCTCGATCAGAAAGGGAGCCGCAGCCTGCGTTCCCGTGTAACCCACAATTCCGCACATAGACAACCCCTTGCCTTTGCATAATTTGCAACGCGTTCATATGTTTTTCAGTTCGCGACCGACGGTTCAAAACCGCGAAGGAGGACTCAAAGAGCCAGCTCAAAGGCTTAAGGCGAAGAACCCAACCAACGGCGGCAGGCAATGGATGCCAGTCCAGGCGCCAACTCAGGCGCACCAGTCAAGACCCTCGCAAAACCACCAGTCCGAAACAAGACTTTTTATGCTACCACGCTCATTTTTCGTAATATAACAACAAGGTTAAAAGTTACAAAAAAAGCCGCCGAGCTTCCACTGACCGCCACCGACACTTCGTCAGTGGCAAGACAGCTTCCGTCCAGCGGCTTCTTACTCCGAGTTATCGCCCGTTGCTCGCTGCAGTTCTTCGGCAAGCTGCGGCTTCATTGCGGCTTTGCTGCGGCGCCTCATCCCCTACTTACCACGCCGCGCACGCGTCGCGTATTGTCACCACGCGAACTTACGGCGTTCCTACAACGCCGCGCCTCCGCGCTCGCCCGTACGGATACGAACAACTTCCTCAACAGGCGAAACAAAAATCTTGCCATCGCCCACATTGCCCGTGCGGCACGTTTCGACAATCACGTCAATCAAACGTTCCGTCTGATCGTCGTCCACCACGAACTCGCATGACATCTTCGGAAGCATGTTCACCATAATCTCGCTTCCGCGGAAGTACTCCTTCCAACCGCCCTGCGTACCGCAGCCATGAACAGCCGCGACTGTCATGCCGCCAAAGCCTGCCTGCTTCGAGGCGTCCTTCAAAGGCTCCAGCATTTCAGGACGCACAATTGCTTGAACTTTCTTCATGAAATGCCTCCTTTAATCAAGGCCGTCAAAGGCCGGGTAAGCAGATTCGCCGTGCTGAGCAACGTCCATGCCCTTCGCTTCGTCGTAGCCGGTCAGAGCCAGCGAGCCGCCGAAGCACTTCTTCACGATAAAGCCCAGAATCAGCGTCATGAGGCCCACGAACACGATGGTAACAACAATGCCCAGAATCTGGCTGATCAGCAGCGAGGGATCGCCCGTGTACAGCAGGCCGCCGAAGTCGGTCCAGGAAAGCTCAGGCACGCAGAAGACGCCTGTCAGAATGCCGCCCACAATACCGCCGATGCAGTGGCAGCCGAACGCATCAAGCGCGTCATCGTAGCCCAGCTTGTACTTCAGGCGAGACACGCAGAAGTAGCAGATGGGGCTGACCACAATGCCCATGATAAGGGCTGCCCACGTTTCAACGAAGCCTGCGGCGGGGGTGATCACAACCAAGCCAGCAACCAAGCCGGTGCAGGCGCCAACCAATGTGGACTTACCGGTCGAAAGCTTATCGGTAACCATCCAGCTCAGGCATGCCGCTGCACTTGCGACCAGCGTGTTCATGCCAGCCAAAGCCGCAACGCTTGCGCCATCGGCATTACCGAAGGAGTCTGCCAGCGCCGAACCAGCGTTGAAGCCGAACCAACCGAACCACAGAAGCGCTGCACCCAGGGCAACCATTGGGGTGTTGTGAGCGCGATAGCTCGTGTGACCGAAACCGCGACGCGAACCGCACAGGATGCACAGCACCAGGCCGGTCAAGCCCGAAGAGATGTGAACAACGTCGCCACCAGCAAAGTCGAGCGCACCGATGGTGCCGCCAATCAGGCCGCCGCCCCAAACCATGTGCGCCAGCGGGCCGTAGACCAAAATAACCCACGCGGTAAGGAACGCCGCAATGGCACCGAACTTGATACGCCCGGAAACAGAACCCACGATAATGCCCACCGTGATCATGCAGAACGCACCTTGGAAGATCGCAAACGCCATATCCGGCAGACCGTCTACCGTGCTATCCACTGCCGCCATGTCGGTACCGCTCAGGAACAGTTGACCAAAGCCACCGATAAACTGACCCAGGGCGGTATCGGCGAACTGGCCGTCGAATGCAACCGAGAATCCTTCAACGCACCACAGAACACCTACCAGGCCCAACGCCAAAAAACACATGATAATAGTGTTGCCAACATTCTTCTTGCGCGACATGCCTCCGTAGAAGAACGACACGCCCGGCGTCATGAACAGCACGAAAAACGCGCATATAAGGATGAAGCCCGTCAATGCTGCATCCATCAAAACCACCTTCCTTTCGTTTCAGGTTTTGCTTTACGCATTTCATTAAAGCAGCGCTTTGAGTCGCATTTATTAGCTGGTGGTTTCGTCTCTGTTACGCGCGTAAACACTCTGTTTCGCGCAGATGACGGGCATGTTGCGCGTGCGGCGCGGCTCACCGCATAGCGTTGTTGCCACGATGCGATTCGTTACAGCACAGCGATTCTCGTTGCGACGCGGTTCGCCACTCGCTTGTCGCTTACGCGCCGTGCCGTAATTCGTTGCTTCACTTTCTTCCGCATCGATTCTTGGCAACCACCCCAACGCCTATCCCTATCCGCAAACCATGTTGTTGAAAAATCACCCCTGAATTCGAAGTTAATACAATTAGAGGGTTGGTTGGGTCGGGAAAATTAATCCGTCCATTCTCTACAGCACCCTCGAAACCGTAAGTCAAAATCAAAACGCCAGGTCAGAGGATCACGATAAGATATACATAAAACGTCAACCAGAACCGCAGTGATTCATCAGCCCGCCAACCCACCCTCTACCTACCACAACTTCGAGTTTGAGGCACGAAATCTAACAACATGAACCGGACGATGAGCGGCAGACACTCCAGCGAACCGCAATCCGTTACAGCCACGGCGGATCGGAACGAAACAACAAGTCATCAAGCGTTTCAGCACGTCGCATCGTCCATTCCAAAGATGCCCTTGTTCTACGCAAATGAGCTTTTCTGTTGATGGTTCTTGCCAATCGCGTTAACTCAATACCGCTGCGCAGCGATTTATCCGTAAACCGCACGACCTCAAAACCGGCGTCAAGCAATAAGTGGTCGCGCTGCTTGTCAACAACATGATTGTCCTCCATGCCGTGCTGCGCGCCATCGTATTCAACAACAAGATTCGCATCACGCCATACGATATCCCCATGCAGAGTAAGACGCTTTCCGAAGTTGACCTTGCTCGGCAAATCAACTTCAATACCGTAATTAAGCTCAGGCTTGGGTAGCCCGAAACCGCCAAACTTTGTAGGCAAAGACATCATGACAGCAAGCACCGACTCGCGCGGCGACGCCGATTCGTCCATGACGTATTTAAGCGCTGCACGTGCTTCCCTTACGCCATGAACACCTTTTGATTTATCCAAATACGCTGCAATTCTGCCCACCGATGTAAGGATCGGGCGTTTATAGCGCGGGCTATCCGTAATCCCCGTTCGCGCATACGTCCCGCAAAGCTCCATGCCGTAAAGAACCAGGGCGTTTCGAGAAAGCAGCCGCGATGCCTCCAGGAAGCAAAGCTCCGGACAGGCAACAAACACGTCGCGACTTATTTTTCTAAACGACCAAACAGGATAATCCATAACGCGCTGGTGCATGGCAACATAATTAATGGGATGTTTATTATTCTGCCCTCGCACGCTTATATGCAACGGCTCATCATCGCCAATGCCCGCTACAAAACGGCGAGCGTCAAGCAACGCAATCGAGTTCTGCTTGTCGAAAGCCGTAGGAACGCATCTTGTTTTAACTGTTCGGTGCAAATCGTGATGAATCCAATACTTGCACGCAGTTTGCGAAGAGAGAAAAATTCGAGGGCTCTGCATAATTTTGTCCTTACCCTGTTTTGCATGGGCAAAAACTATCTCATGGCAATTTGACAAAAACCTATCAAATCAGACGCAAAATCTATCAAAAAGCTATCAAGCCCCGTTTCTCCATAAACAATTCACCCCAAAACAAAACCTTGCTCGCAAAACTCTATCTGCCCCGTGCTTGCTGAATTTTAGCCTCGCTTCACCGCAGCTTGTCAAAACAGTCGATGCTATCACGAACCGCTATCGCGAATCATCTTGCGCTTGCCGTGCTCGCAGACCGCTTCGTCTTCCGCTTTGTTGAGCTTATCGCGCGAGGCATCAAACTTCGGCCGACTCGATTCTATACACTCGAAAAACGCCGCAGCAAAGCACATCGCACCCCACCGCAAGACGCAAACATATGCCACCCCGCCGCATCGAGCTAAATGTTTGCCGCACTTTAGCCATGTTGTTGAAAAACCACCCCCAAATTCGAAGTTGATACAGATAGAGGGTGGTCTAGCACACCGATTCGAAGATTCATCCCACATCGAAAGTTTCAGCTTATGGCAAAACCCAGCAAAACACCAGTTCAGAGCATCGTCTATCGATAACAGACGGCACACGGAGAACCCATCGGAAACTCAATGCACCCTCTACCTACCACAACTTCGAATTTGGGGCTCAAAATCCAACAACATGGGAACACGAAGCGGATCCACAGGCGTATTTCAGCTTCCAAGCAATCCAAAGATTCAACGTAGCAAAAAACAAACGCAATGAAGGGATGATAGTGTTTCTATCCTTGATAGAAACACTTGACCTTAAGGTCAAGCGCACATGAAAGGAGAAGGAATGCCAGAAGATTGTTCGTTATCGCCCAAGGAAGACAATGAAAAGGAGGTTGAGCATGCAACAGAAGATGTAGCGCAGTCGCCTGAGAAAGAACCAGAAATCATCATCAGGCCTGTTCAAAACGAAATCACTGCTGCAACAACTGATACCGAGGATGCGAGCAGCAGCAAAAACGCAACGGCATCAGAAACCGAAGCGCTAAAACCAGCGCCGCCCAAATTCTGCACGAAATGCGGCGCCGAACTTCCAGGGGGCAACGCGTTCTGCATAAAATGCGGGGCGCCCGTTGAAAGCCCCGATGCAGAACTCGGCAGCAATGGCAGAGAAACAGCGCAGGAAACTAGCAGCGCGCTTCAAGCAGCAGGCGCCCCCAAGAAAGAGATCAACGCGACCACATCGGAAAAGCCACAGAAGCACAGCCTTAGAAATAACAGGAAAAAGAAGGTCATCGTAGCTGCAGCAGTTGCCGTTGCGGTCATCGCAGCGCTGATTGTCGCTCCACCCCTGCTCAGAACGCCCGACGAGCTTTTCGCCGCAGGCGAATACAAAACAGCCTACGAGAAAAGCATTGATGACAACAAGCCCAAGATGCTTGAAAGAATCATCGAGAAGGGCAAATACGACGTAGCCTACTCGCTCACTCCCACCGACGACGGCAAAAAGAAGGTGCTTTTAGGCGCATGCGCCGCAGGAAAGTTCGAGGAGGCGCTACAACTGGCGGAAACCGACGAAGCGAAGCAGATGATCTCCGTCATTAACGGCATCTGCTACGTCTTCAAGGCGGAAGTCCTCGACAACCTGAAGGACTCCGACTCTTTCGTGTTGAAGAAGGCCTGGTACGCAAACCGCAGTTTGGGATACGCACTTCAAGTGCAGGCGAGCAACTCCTACGGGCAACCCGTCCAGGAGTACTACTACTTCAAGTATTCGAGCGACAAAGGACGATTCGAATACTATAACGATGTCTACTCCCTGGAAGATGAAACCATATACAAATACGCAGATAGCTACGATGAGAAGCTCGTAAAGAGGTTCAACAACCTGACCAGAGACTATCTCGATAATATCATGCTCGACAAATATGCAATAGATTCCGATTCCGTTGATGCCGTCAACAAACTATTCGCAGCCACGAAGTTCAAAAACGTCTCGCTTGCCCCGAGCATGACCGTAAAAGAGTTCGGCGACCTGGGCGGCGGGAAGTCTGCATAAAACGAAAGCCTTAATGTGCAAAACCAATCTAGAAATAATTTGCGAGCTACCAAAGAGAAATAGACATATTTTTCGCAATCGACCCGGCAACAAACGAAACAGGAGAAGAAATGAAGAAAACCCTTACCGTTCTAATCGCAACAGCAATGGCGCTTTCGCTTTGTGCATGCAGCAGCATCGCCAAAGAAAACGCCGATAACAGCAGCGCAAGCGCATCAACCAGTACCAGCAGCGCAAGCTCCGCAAAACTAGAATCGACCTACGTAGACATCGACGGAATCTACGTCGACGACTCATACAAAGACAAGAAGAGCGATGCCCTGAAACTTGTCTACGTATTTTATGCCGTGCACACCTCCGATAAAAACATCAAAGCCTACAGCAAAGACATGAAAATGGCAATCGGCAGCAACGAATATACGTCTTCCCATTACGGCAAGGCCTGCCAATACATGCCGAACTACTATTACTCCGACTACATCAAAGATGTCTATGTAGGCGAAGAGCTTAAAGTTGTTGACACTTTTGCCGTGCCTGAAGGAGACCTAGCGGAAGGGAAAGAAATCGTTTTAAGCGCAACACGCTACCCTGACCTTGAAACAATCACCCTTTCAACCAGCGACATCAAGCATAGCTCTAGCCAAGAAAATATTGCTACTGACATTGATCCCGAAGGATTTGCGCTGGCCTTAAAAGCATTCGATCCAGCCGATGAGGAAACAGCGGCTCAGGCACAATCGGCCCTCAATGGTTATCGCTGGGACTTCTACGTTAACAAAACAAGCTATCGCATTGAATTCTTCGAGCCGAACATCTTCGAGCTCCAAAAACCCATTCGCAATGCTGGCACTTATGAAGTTTTCAATGGCTACGTTCACCTGACCTACGACAGCAATGGCGCAACAGTGGACATCCCTTACGGCTGGAAAGACGATGGAGACATCGACCTTAAAATCGCTGATGGGTTTGACATTGCCGAAAATTAGCAGCTAAGATGCATCGAGATTCAGTTTCTATTGCATCCGATCGGCCTTACAACCGTTTGCTAATCAGGACAAAGAGAAACGAAGAGGTGGGGCGCATCCAAACAGATGCGCCCCACCTTATTTAACCGTTCAAGACCATCGCGGCATCATATCGCACACAGCAGCAAGAGCCGTCATGCGCAGCGGGTGTCAACCGCAATCGCCTGCGGCAACCGCAACATCATATCGCGCAGCCGCGCGGCGGCCCGCCGCATCCTGCCAACACCGGCGACAATCACAGTTCACGCGATTAATCCAGGTCAATGGCGAATTCATCGCCGCAGTGCTCGCAGCTGTCGCAATCGGGGAACTGCGCAGGATCATACGCAATACCATTCTTGTCGTAATAGTCCTTAAGCGCGCTCTTGATTGCTTCTTCCGCCAAAACGGAACAGTGCATCTTGTGAGGCGGCAGACCATCCAGCGCCTCTGCAACGGCAGCATTCGTAAGCGCAAGCGCGTCGGAAACAGGCTTGCCCTTGATCAGCTCCGTTGCCATGGAGCTCGATGCAATCGCGCTGCCGCACCCGAACGTCTGGAACTTCACATCGGAGATTTTGTCATCATCGATCTTCAAATAAATGGTCATGATGTCGCCGCACTTGGCGTTACCAACCTCGCCCACCGCATCGGCATTTTCAATCACGCCAACATTACGAGGATTACGGAAATGGTCCATCACTTTTTCGCTATACAGAGCCATGATTTTATCCTTTCAAGAAGAATTACCAGGTCAAGCAGTCGCGCAGAAGCACCGCAGAATCTTATTGCGCGCCTCCGCGCAGCCGCTCAACCCCGAGAGAGAGGAAGCTAGAGAATAAACGCGCGCTTGCCTTCCTGCAGATCGCGCCACACCGGAGACATACCACGCAGATATGTAACAACATCCTTTGTTGCCTGAATCAGATAATCAATCTGCTCTTCGGTCACGTCTTCGCCCAAGCTCAGACGCAGGCTGCCGTGCGCAACGTCGTGCACGCGGCCAATTGCCAGCAACACGTGGCTCGGATCAAGCGATCCCGACGTACAAGCGCTGCCCGAAGAAGCGCAAATACCCTTATCATCAAGCAGCAAGAGCAAGCTTTCACCCTCGATGCCCTCGAAGCAGAAGTTCACGTTGCTGGGCAGACGCTTCTCGGCGCTACCATTCAGAGCGCTGTGCGGAATCTCCGCAAGGCCGGCAATCAGCTTGTCGCGCAACAGGATAAGGTGCGCCGCATTCGCATCGATGTTCGCGCACGCTTCTTCAAGCGCTGCCGCCATGCCCCTGATAGCAGGGATGTTTTCCGTACCGGCGCGCTTTCCACGCTCTTGCGCACCGCCCTCGATAAGCGTTGTCAGCGGAAGACCGCGACGCGCATACAGCACGCCAATGCCCTTCGGGCCATGAAACTTATGGGCAGACAAGCTGAGCATGTCAATGTTTTGTTCTTCAACGTTGATATGAAGATGCCCCGCCGCCTGCACGGCATCGGTATGGAACGGCACGTTCGCCTCACGGCACACCGCGCCGATTTCGGCAATGGGCTCAATCGTGCCAATCTCGTTGTTCGCATACATGATGGTCACCAGGCACGTATCGGGGCGAATCGCCGCCTTAACCTGCTCAGGCGTAACCAAGCCGTCTTCATGCACGTCCAAATACGTAACCTCAATGCCCTGCTTCTCGAGCTTCTTGAGCGTATGCAAAACGGCATGATGCTCAAACGCAGTCGTAATGATGTGTTTCTTGTTCTTGCGGGCGCCAATTTTCACTGCAGAAAGAATTGCCTGGTTATCGGCCTCGCTACCGCCCGAGGTGAACGTGATCTCGTTAGGACGACAGCCCAGGCACGTAGCAATGCGAGCGCGTGCATCTTCAAGCGCCTCTTTCGCGGTCTGACCGAACGAATACAAGCTGGAAGGATTGCCGTAAATCTTGTCCATGTACGGCAGCATGGCTTGAATTGCCGTCTGGCTCATTGCGGTAGTAGCCGCATTATCTGCGTAAATGTTCATGGAATCTCCTCTCGAAGGGTGCAACGAGCTGCACCGAGCTTGCCGGATGCTCCCCACGGAGCGAAACCGGCAGTCTTGGCATGCAGTTGCAGAAAGAATTGCGAAGTCTTCGGAGATCATGACCAAACGAGCCCGAGCAATCGCATCACGGCAACGACCATCTATTGCTCGCACCACGGACGGTTCCGAGTTACAACCACCGTGACCAGCCCACTAGCTACAAATGCCGTGACCAATCGTCGTTACCCGCGAAAACCCGCAACCCTGCTTCTGCGTACTTCGTTGCACTTCTCTAATAGCGGAACGAATCGAAAAGAATCGGAATTACTCCTGGAAAAGCGGGGTGGACAGATAGCGATCGCCCGTATCAGGCAGCAGAACCACAATGTTCTTACCTGCATTTTCGGGACGTTTTGCCAGTTGAATGGCTGCATACGTCGCAGCACCCGAAGAGATTCCAACCAGAACGCCTTCGCGCGCGCCTACGAGCTTTCCGGTAGCGAACGCGTCTTCGTCGGCAACGGGAATAATCTCATCGTAAACATTCGTGTCCAAGACGTCGGGGACAAAGCCCGCGCCAATGCCCTGAATCTTATGAGCACCCGCATGACCTTCGGACAGAACCGGCGAAGTAGCCGGCTCAACGGCAACTACCTTAACGGCGGGATTTTGGGACTTCAGATACTTGCCCACGCCCGTGATGGTGCCGCCGGTGCCAACAC
>CAKUDT010000030.1 GCA_934645125.1 uncultured Eggerthellaceae bacterium | reverse complement strand
GGTATACCCATCATATGCCCGCTGAAGGTTCTTGACCACTTTGTAATCACTTGCGTAAGTCAAGCTGCTCAAATCGGACAATGCATCAATCTTGGTAGCCAATTCCGATGGAGCAATTTTCACCACATGCACCGTTATGGTGGTGCGAATTTCCACCTTGCTGTTTGATTTGTGTTTTGCAACGACTTCAATAACCGTTGTCTCCTTCGTAAGCGCTACCGGCTTCTTCGCGAAAGTCATCATCGCAGCTTTGCCAGCTGCAGCCTGCTTCACGTAGACTTCGCCATCTACAAGAATTTGAGTCTTCATGGCGTTTAGCCCGTTGTCTTGCATGGCGTCGGAGAATTTCGTGATACCGAAGCTACCTACCTGCGGAGAGACATACACCACATAATTCCAGCAGTTCTTGGAATATCCGATAGCATCGGTACGGTTGCCGCTTTCGTCGGCCTGGAACAGCGTGCCCTCGGGCTGCCCGTAGAAGACGTTGTCCTCACTAAAGGCGGGGGTTCCCGTAAAATTGAAAGTTTTCCAAGCATAATTGCCGGGCTTTGTCAGCGTCATTTTGTAGATTTCCGCTTTGTCATGCGTCGTTACCGCAATATAGAACATCGCGGAGCCGCTGCCTGGAAAACAATCGGCGGCTGTCGTTGCAGTACCGTTCGCAAAATCGCTCAGCACATTGCCCGTTGCATCCATCAATTGAGCCGTTGCGCCTTCGGGTAAGCCCGTCAATGTCACCGTGAAACCGGAATCATTGTATTGCCTCAAATGCGTATAGTTTGCAAGCGTTCCCGAGAAGGCATTTGATGACGCGTCAAGAGAAAGTTCAACTGCATCTCCCGCAGAACCATCTTCTTTGACAGTGGTCAGCGTAGCCGAGCCAGCGGTAAGCAGCGTACCCGCCTCACGCAGTTCAATCGTATAGACCTCGGGAGACTCATCGCCCTGGTTGCCCACCTTCAAAGAAATAACGTCACCCTTTTTTACTGGAATTGCATCTTTACGACCGTACTCGGTGCCGTTTGCCCAAATGTGAACCTGAAACTGCTTGTTTGCAGCCGTCGGCGTTACCGTAAGCTCAGTCGTATCAGCAGGCAAGATCATAGAATACGCATGGTTTTCGCTCGAAAAACCGGGGGCAAGCTCGCCTGCGGAAAGCGCGATGGCCTTCAGTTGCTTATTGTTGTCGCCAAATGCGCCGCCAATATCGGCACCCAAATCGCAGGTATGTTGCACCGCAATTTCATCGCCTGCCTTCAACGTGCCAGCAGCAACGGTGTAGTTGGCAAAGCCTTTATCGGTGAACCAATCGTTGAGCGTACCCATCCAACCGGAATCATCAGAAGCATCCATTTCCTCAATGCCGTTAATAGAGCTAATATAGCCCGAATCAGCACCTTTCTGCTCGTATCCAGCGGCGGTAAGCGCATCAACAATGCAGCTCATCATCGTTGAATCTTCTTTGAGCGTCACCTGAGTGTCAACGAGCACGCCTTCCCACGGCGCGCCATCAGCTTTCGACCAAGTGGCGTTTTCCACGGTCACGTGAACGGTGCCCAAGTCGGCAGCATCTGCGTTTGTTACATCGTCGGCAAGAGCTATCGCCGGCAGCGCTGGCAGCAGACCCGCAACCAGCACCAACGAGAGCAGCATGCGCAACACGCGATGCTTAGTGCGGTTCTTTTCGTTTGCCATGTACCCCTTCCTATCTTTTGTTTACTTGGCCCCAATACAGACCGCTCTCTTTTTTTGCAAACGCAAAACGCCAGCACTCCCGAAAGGGGTGCTGGCGCAACCTGATTGCTTTCGCTCTCTAGCTTGTTTTTACGCTCAGACTCCGGTGCGGGCGGTGCTTTTTTGCCGCCCCAGAGATCCGACTTAATCGTTTCTTCTTTGTCATCGACCTTAGAAACGATATCACGGTGACCTACTCGCGAGGAATCTCACCTCATTCATCTGCCTCCAATTCTGGAGGATACAGCGGCACGACGTGCTATTTGCTTTCCAGAAGGAGTATGCGCTACGAATTAGGGGGGGGGTCAAGTACCTTTTTCTTACAAACTTGCCCTCATTACTTTTGATGCCATAACGACAAGCAGATTACAGCTTGCCATCGCTGATGCAGCAATCGCCAGCCGACGGACAGAACGCATGCTCGCTACCCATAGTTCCAACAAGCGTGCGGATTTGCTTGCCACGCTATTTTTGACACATCCGCACTCTCCGCAAGCCTAACGCTCAGGCAACGGGAGCGCCGCTGTTGCGAAAATCATCAGCGCACCGGAAATAACGGCACTCGCAAGAAGCGATGTGGGCGGAATCATGGATGCCGCACCCGGATCAAACGCATAGGCAAGCCAAATACCTATCATGATCAGGGAAAACCCGGCGAAGGCACCAATCACCGCCATGAAACGCTTATGCGGGCGGGCGAACAAGCTCATGACCAGCGCCGCCAAAACCCAGCTTGCCAGCAAGACCCATGTTCCCGCATTTGTCACAAGTGCCACCATGTTTGCGTTGATATCTGAAGCATCGGCGGAAGCACCCGTGCGCGCGCTGGCATCCGCCGATAGCGCGCCGCCCGATGCAGTCGCTTCGCCTGCCACCACGCCTGTTGCCAGGGCACCTTCCGTCGAAACGCTTGACTCCTGAGCAGCGCTGCCTGAGAAATTCCAATTATGCGCGATATCCCAGTTCGTCAGGTCCATTGACCCAAAGCTTGCGCAGGTCAGGCACAAAAGCCCGCCGAGCGCTGCCGTGGCAACCGCTTGGGGGATCCTGGTCACATAGCCCGTGAACAGGGCAGATACGGGAGCCAAACCCACCGCAGAACACAAGGGGAAGCTCAGAAGCCCGTTTGCCGCTGCGCGACCCTGCCGCCCCACAAACCACCACCACGCACCGGTTGCGGCAAGCAGCAAAATGCCAGGCACGTACGCGCCGCACGCCAGCAGTGCGCCCGACAAAACAATCAGGCTCGCAAGCGCGCCCACATGGGGAAAAACCGCGCCAAGCGCCGCGCATCCCGCAACAAAAGCCCAGAACAGCGGGTTGGTAAGCCCCGAAATCTGCGAAATATTCCAAGCACCTAAAGCCGCCACAAACCCCGAGCCAATCGCTGCGAAAATGCGCGCAGCAAGCGACTTCTGGAAATCGGAGAAGCCTTCACGCAAACGAGCAAGGAACGCTCCCGCTGCGTTCGATGCCGCGGCAAAGCCTTCGCTTGCACCCGCACGGTCGCCGTCAACAACATCGTCTTCCGCAAAATCATCGGTTGCTTCGCTGGGGTCTTTGCCTTGCACAAGCGCCGCAAGCTCGCATCGACCCAGGTCGGCATCGCCTAAAAGCGGCATAAGCTCATCAGCGAATTCTGCCACCGACTCGTAGCGGTCCTCTTTTTGCGGATCGAGCGCCTTGAACAAAACGTCATCAACTTCATCGGGCAAGTCGCCCCAACAGCGCGATGGCAACGTAAGTTCCGCACCATCAATGCTGTTCAGCGCCTGGTCAAGCGTGGGAGCCAAAAACGGATTCTCGCCCACCAGCATCTCATAGACAATGCTCGCCAGCGCCCATTCATCGGTACGCGCGTCAAGCGGCTCCTGACGCATTTGCTCAAGCGGCATGTAGCCAATAGTGCCCGCTGCCGCGGTTCCTTCGCCTTGCGCGTCGCTCAACGTTGCCAGGCCGAAATCGGTCACTTTTACGTTTCCCTGCGCATCGATAAGCACGTTATCAGGCTTTATGTCGAAATGCAGCACGCCGTTTTCATGTGCTACCTCTAGCGCGCGCGACACGCTTTCGAACACGGCTGACACAATATCCAGCGTGATTTCATCGTTGTGATCAGCCAAAACTTGCGTGAGCGTGGCGCCCTCCACATATTCCATGACCAGGTACACCACGTTCCCGGCAATCTGGCAATCGTAGATGGCAACAATGGAGGGGTCGGACAGCGCCGCAGCCATGCGCGCCTCGTCCAGGCCGGGCACGTTCGCCAAGTAGCGGCGCTCCAGCGAATCGGCTAGGGAATCTTCTTCGCCCGGCGTGAGCAAATTAATGGTAGTGTGGCCTGTTTCGAACGCATTCAGCGCATCTACCTGGGCATCGCGATTCATGTCATCGCGCACCCAACGCGCCCGCTGCGCGTCAAGCTCGGTGAGCTCGATTTTCTTGATGGCCACCAGGCGCTGCATCAGCATGTCTTTGCAGACAAAGACCGTGCCGAAGCCGCCCGAGCCGATTTCTTTGAGGGGCAGGTATCTATTCAGGATGAGTCGCGAATTGTTCATGCGTGCCCCTTTCGGCTCCTTTCAGCCCCGTGCGTTTTTGGTTCCCTGCGATATTTCGCGTTTCGGATCGGCGCGCGTCAGATAAGCGCACCGGAAGCGTTTTTCGACCCTCCATGATACCAGCTCGCACGCACAACGGCGGCGCTACGGAACAGTTGGAAGCAGAATGTCACCGTATTCGCGCATCAGCCGCTCCACCGGCAGGCCAATCACCGTGTCCATGCTGCCGTGGACGCGTTCGACCAAGCGAGCGCCGGCGCCTTGGATAGCGTAGGCACCCGCCTTGTCGAACGATTCGCCTTCTGCCAGATATTCGGCAATGTCTTCGCTGGTCAGGTCCTTGAACGTAACGATGCTCGTGTCCACAAACGACCGGAATCCCAACGACAGATCCTGATCGGCGGGCGCCATGACCATCCACAGGGAAACCGATGTCATGACTTCATGCGAGCGCCCCGCCAAACGGGATAGCATGCGCGTTGCGTCGGCTTCATCTGCGGGTTTGCCAAAGATTTCGCCATCGCACACCACCATGGTATCGGAGCCCAGCACCACGAAGGAACCCACATAACTAGGGTCGGAAAGAACTTGCTGCACCACCGCTTGCGCTTTGCGCTCGGCCAACTTGCGGCACGCTTGGTCGGGTTGGGCCAGGTCATCGGGCTCAAGCGACTCGTCAACGTCGGCGCTCAAGACCGTGAAAGCCACGCCCGCCTGCTCAAGCAGCTGCTTGCGGCGCGGGCTGGAGCTGGCAAGAATGACGTCGAAAACAGGCAGCGCGGATTCGCGCGCACCCTCGCTCGCGCAATCTCCCAAACGAGTTTCTTCGCCCTGCAAATTATGCTCTTCCACTGCTTTATACCTAGTTCTTTCCTACATTTTTCCTGATGGAGCCGTTAAATCAAAACGCAGCTCGAATATGCGATGGTCTGCTTGCCATGGTTGTACGGAATGCCCGCCTGCGTGCACACGTCGCTTACCACCAGACCGGCGGCCTCCATGGACACCATGGCGCGGTCGGGGAAACGGCACGGCTCATCGGGGTATGCGCACGGCTTGCATAGCGTGCAAGTGCCCGACGACAAAACGCGCGCCTCGGGGAAGCTCTCGCTAAGCAGTTTATGCAGCTCAAGCACACGTTCCTTTTGCTGCTGCTCGGCTTCCATCATGGTTTCAATATCGAAGTCGTCTTCCAGCTCGCCCACCGTTTGCACCACGTAGCACGTCTTCTTTTCGTGGATGAACTTGTCGAAATAGTCCAAGTCGCCGCAGTTCGGAGGGCATGCCCACGAATGGCCGTAAATCTGGCAGCGGCCAGCGGCGCACATGTCGCGCACTTCCTCGCGCACTTGCAGGCCGTCGGTCGGGCACGAACCAACGCAGTCAAACCCAACGCTTTCGATAACCTCTTCGATCTCCATGCTAAACCCTTTCTCTTTGCTTGCGCTTTTCGCTCTTTCGGGCGCATTGCATTTTGCCACGTGCTTCGTATTTTCGCGCTTCCTCTTTCGCTTCGCACGTGCCGTTTTGCTTGCGCCGCGCTCTTGCTTCCTGTGCTTTTGCTTACCCTCTCTTTCGACGAGCACGAAACGCGCTCATCGGCTCAAGGCGAACGCCTTGCTTATTCGCGCTTACCGCTAAGTCACCCTGAATGTTTGTGACGTAACCGCTTACGGGTTTTCCCTGGTCGTACGCTTGACAAACCGCCTGGACCGACACCGTTTCCACACGTTCGTCAAACCCGAGCATCTCCTGCAGCACGCGCATCACAACACGACGCTGCATCACCGGCGCCTGCTGCCCCAGCGAAGGGGACAAAACACAACCTGCATCGTATTCCGGCTCGCGCCCCGGCAGAGCGCTCAACCAGGAAACATGTTCTTCATACAGTGTATCAGCGCATTGAGACAGATAGTCATCTTCGTCCGCAATAAGGTTCATTGTGCGGCACAGGGTAACGAGCAGCTTGGGATTCTTTTCCACCGCGCGCGGCACGATTTCCTGGCGCACATAGTTGCGGAAGTAGTCCAGGCACTCGTTTGTTTCGTCCTCGCGCCATAAATTACCGCTTTTATCAGCACAAACGGACCGACCGCTATCGCGACGCACCATAAGATAATCGCGCAGATTCTGACGGCTTTCATCAAGAAGCGGCCGGCAGATGCATCCGTTCCGGTACGTCATGGAGCGAAAGCCCCCGGGGCCCGTGCCCACAATGGAGCGCATGTAGAACGTTTCAACGCGATCATCTTGCGTGTGCGCCGTGAAAACGCGGCCTTGCGACAAAGGCACACCCGCATGGGCACACAGGCTTTGCAACGCATCGGAGGCAAGCGCGTAGCGCTCACGGCGCGCAATGGCCTCCGTGTTGCCAGCTTCTTCCTGAACGAGTCGCGCGATGTCAACCTGCGCTGCGAACAGGGGAATTTCAAGCAGCTGCGCAAGGTTCGCCACGAACTCGGCATCGGCATCGGAGCTTTCACCGCGCAGCATATGGTTCACGTGAAGCATGGCCAAAGGACCAATTGCCTGCTGTTTGCGCAGCTCATAGGCAATATAAGCAAGAACAGTCGAATCCGACCCGCCCGACACCATAAGAAGCACCGGCGTTTCGGGCGTAGCAAGGCCTCGCTGTGTTATGGTGTCTTTCACCTGATCAATGATGTTCACGCAGCCATCCTTCTCTTCCGTTTTCGCTTGCGTCGCGCCGCGCAATGCCGCCGCACCCCGGGCTGTGTGCCCGTCTGCACCCGACGCCCGCAGTCTTGCCGCTGCACTCCGGAGCGCGCACGACGCCGAACCCTTCGCTTCACGCCGTGCAAGCCACGCCGCGCTGAGCCCCGCTCGAAGCACTCCATTCCAGCCCATCGCACAGCACCGAACCCTTCGCCATGCTGCATGATTACAGCGCGAAATGTGCCCGAATTATGCCCAAGATGTGTCGTAATTGTGTCATAACGCTTGTTTGCGCGGTATTTTACCCGCTTGCAAAGTTTACGGCAGAATGAGTGGCAGAATGTCTACAGTAGGGAAAAAACTAACTTGACGACGCCGCCGCACATCTGAACGCAACTCATGCGAAACGCTGCACGCTCTTGCGCAAACACGGGACACCGCCGAGAGACGAAAAGCGAGCTTGAAATTAATCGAATCATGAAAAACCATTATGAACGCCTTATATGCCTCTGCTGTTTTTTGATTTTCTTCGTGAACGTGGGGCTTCCGAGTACGTCGTTTAACGTTTTCCAACCATATCTAGCTGCCGAGCCTGCCGTGGGAAACACTGGCGGCTCGCTTGTTTTAGCGGCACGCACGCTTGTTTCGTTCTCGTGCATGTTCTTCGTTGATCGCTACGTGAACGCCTTGGGCGCGCGCCGCGGAGCCGCTCTTGCAACGGTGTTCACGAGCGTGGGATTTTTCCTGTTTTCCCTGGCCAACACCATGACGGAATATTTCGCGGGCGCATTTTTTGCCGGCATTGGCTACGGACTGGGCGGCATGGTAGTGGTCACGCTTATCACACGCCGCTGGTTTGCCACAGGCGTGGGAACCGCCGTGGGCATTGCAACCATGGGAAGCGGCCTGTCATCGCTTTTGCTTTCTCCTATTGTGGCGCGCATTATTGAGAACGTTTCGTTGAGCTGGGGTTTCAGATTCGAAGCGCTGGTTGCTCTTGCGCTGGGCGCCGTGATTTTCGCGCTGCTGCGCAACGACCCCGCCGAAATGGGACTTGCGCCCTACCACAAGGAAGGCGCCGCCGGCGCAGCAAAAGCATCGGAGCACAATCCGCGAAAAGAACCGCTGCCTAAACCGGCCATGGCCATTCTGATTGTGGGATGCGCGCTTCTGGGCGCTGTTGCCATTGATGCGTCGAACTACTTCTCCATTTTGCTTACATCGGAAGGCATCAGCACGCTGAACGCTGCAACGATCATTGCACTTATGGGTTTGGCGCTAACCGTGGGAAAGTTCGCCAGCGGTTTTCTGTTTGACCTTATCGGAACGATTCGCGGCACCATTATCTTGTTCGCCTTCATGTTCGCGGGACTTATTTTTGCGTGCCTAAGCAGCCTGAATCCCGTTTTTCCGTTCTTGGCGGCCGTGCTTTTCGGTTCCGGTGTTACTTTGGGCTCGGTGGGCATTTCGCTGTGGTCCATTGAGCTTTCTACACCCGAGCGCTTAACGTCAACAGTAAAGAATCTGCAGATTGCCTATGTTATGGGCGGTTTTCTATTCAGCATGGTGCCGGGTCCCCTTATGGACCTGTGCCATTCATACGTGATTTCGTACGAGATTTTGACAGCCGCGGCGGCCGTGTGCGCTCTGATTGTTGTAGGCACGTATCTTCGCTATGCTCCCCGTGCGGAGGCGCGCAGGAACATGCTTGCAGGCGCGGGAGCGGGAGCAAAGACGGGCGTGGCGGGCACAGGCGCAAAGGCGGCTGCAGGCACGTACGCCGCCGCGCAGACGCGCAGCAGCGTACGCAGCGGACGCACCGATCAGAACGTATGCACTTCCTCGGGAGCCGTAAAGCTGCAGAAGCGAGCGGTGGCATCTTTCAGGTAAAACACCACGCAATTGCCGTCACCCGGCGCATACAGGGCGCGCAGGTTCGGATACTCGCTCAGCACGGCTTCACTTGCTTCATCGCGGTCATCGATCACGGCCGTAGCATCGATACGCAACCAAACACCCGCCTCGGGATCCCAGCCGCAAATGTTGATTCTAGGATTTGCTTCAATCTGCTTGAACACGTTCTTCGAGCGGCCCGTTTGAATGTAAAGCTTGTCTTCGAACTTGGCGATGGTTCCAAACGGGCGCGATTCAGGCTGATCGCCGTCGCACGTCGCCAGGAAATACGTAGGGTTCTTCTTCAAAAATTCCAGCACTTTATCCATGAGCGTTCCTTTCAAAAAGATGAACTACCGTAAGCATTTTTCATAGTAGCACGCTACGGAAAAGGCAGTATGGGAACGTTTGCAAATTGGCAGATACGTCAATCGGCTGATAACTTTGCGCGTCCCTTTTTCCCACGCCTCCCGCCGCACCCCCGCCGCGCCGGTACATCTGCGCGACTATATTCCATTCAAAAAAGCCCTGAAATGTCGAAAGCCGCCCGAGACGGCGGCTTTCGACAAGACATAAAGTAAAGAGGAGAGAGAAGAAGGAAAGAGGGGGTCTTTCCTCTTGACACGTATAATACCCGTTTATTATTTCTAGTCAAGAATAATTCTCGAAGATATATAATTTTTCCAGCGAAACCCGTTTGCTATCAAATTACTACCAGGTAACCCTGAAATGACTCGTAGCACCCAATAAATTAGTAAGAGCCCTTCAAAAAACAACGGTTTTTAGTCGAAAAGAATGCCTTGAGAAAAACCTGACTTCTCCCCTTGACCCAAAACTCGGGACCCGGAGAAACGCAAATGGCGCACCCGAAACATTCCGATCCGAGCGCGCCATTTGACTAAAATACAAAAGAACACGAGGGTTTGTACCGAGTATCTTCTGACCAGCAATAACCCAATTAGAGCAGAAATCAGAAAGAGGAATCGCATCAAAAGAGACGAACACCTACTTTCCCCAATGCTCCTGACGGGCCAGCGCTGCGGAAGCAAGCTCTGGGTCGGCAAATTCCGCATTGCGCATAGCGGAATCTTTCGCCAGTGCCTGTTTTTTGAACAGCAAGCTGAGCAAGATGTGCAGTCCCATAGTCAACGGAGCCACCACTAAAACCGGAACGCTTACAAGACCGTTAAAGTACACCAGGCAGCCCACAATCGCAGAAACCGCAATCGTGACAATGCCGCGCCAGTTCACCGCAGGAATGTATATTAGGGAAACAATACCCTTCGAACCGATATGCATGCGCCCGCGCACGATATAGTAATCGGTAA
>CAKUDT010000029.1 GCA_934645125.1 uncultured Eggerthellaceae bacterium | reverse complement strand
AGCATGTGGTAAATGAAGCCAGAATACATATCCACGTTTGCGCAGATTTCTTCGGCATTCGTGCCTTTGACCTGGGAAATTACCTGCGGTGCAACACGTTCAACGGTCTCTAGGAGCGCCAGCTCTTCCTCGTATTCGGTACCCTTGGCAAGATTGTGCGCGAACGAATTGCAGATGCGCGCACGAGGGTCGCTTTTCGTGTAAACCGCATGCCCCATGCCGTAGACCAAGCCCGATTTGTCGAACGCTTCTTTTGCCAGCACGCGCTGCAGATATGCAGCGATTTCGTCCTCGTTTTCCCAGCTGGCAACGTGTTCCTTCAGGTCTTTTTGCATGGTGTACGCCTTCAGGTTCGCGCCGCCGTGACGCGCGCCTTTCAGGGAACCAATAGCTGCGGAATACGCCGAATACGCATCAGTGTCGGCCGAGCTTAGCACGTGCGTGGCAAACGTGGAGTTATTGCCGCCGCCGTGCTCCATGTGAACGCACAGCATGATGTCCAGCATACGCGCTTCCATCTGCGTAAACTGACGATCGGGACGCAACATGGACAGGATGGTTTCCGCTGTTGATTGACCGGGAATGAATGGGTGGATGATCAGCGAGCCGTTGTTGAAGCGGTGGCTCACGGCGTAATGCGAAAGAACCGCCGCACGCGGCAGCTTTGACATGAGCGAAATGGCCACGTCAACCTCGTGGGTCGATGAGCGATCCTCTGCATGAAGGTCGTACGCGTACTGATTGAGCACAACGCGCGAAAGCAGGTTCATGATGTTCGGCGGCGTGGAGCCAAAAAAGATGCTGGCGGTGAAGCCGTCGGGCAGCTCGCGCTGGGCATCAATGAGCGACACAAAGTCATCAAGCTGCTGCTGCGTGGGCAGCATGGTGGTGAGCAGCAGATACGCTACTTCTTCGAAATTGAAGCGCTTGTCAACGGATTCCACGTCTACCAGGTCATACAGGTCGTAGCCACGATAACGCAAAATGCCTTCATCGGGAACTTTGTAGCCATCGTCCATAAGGTAGCCATGAACGTTTGCCACGTTCGTGATGCCGGTAACCACGCCTGTGCCGTCGGCGTTGCGCAGGCCGCGTTTGACGGCGTATTTCTCGTAGAGGCAAGGGTCCACTTCGTTGATGGAGTCGAATGTATCGTACAAAACGAATTTCTTTTCTGCGTTATCAGACATGCGACCTCCTTGTATGTTAGTGATGGGACCCAGCCGTTCGGTATCGTTCGAGGATGCGTAAGTGCGGATGAGCCGCTGAAAGCGAGTATTGTACCAGCTCTCGTTCTTGCACTTTGAACGCGAGAAAATTTTTCGGCAGAGCGCCATTCCCTGCGTTATGGCGGCAGCTGCGCATGATAAGAGTAGAGCGCCCCTTCGCCAAGAAACGATAGATGACCTGCGGTGCCAAGAAACAATTTCCGCTTTTCCGCTTTGCCCGTTAATCAGGCTAAACGCTTTGAAGAAATCCGTCTATATCGTCATCCACAAGGATGCTCCTGCCTGCAATAGCGGCTGGAGCGCACGCTCCTCCTATGTTCACACAGGCATACGTCGCATGACTATTCCGATTCACAGCGTCCCAGAAAGGGTATTTGATGATGACGGGCGTGTTATCCCCAACGCCCAGCTCCAAATACAGAATGCGGTCATCAGAGTGCGTCTCGCAGAACGCGCGGTAGCGAGAAGCGGCCTTATGCCATCCGCGGTCCTCGCAGAAAGAGCCATCAATGCGCAGGTTGGGAACCATGGGCGCCCCGCAGTGTGGACAACGGGGGACAAGTTCGCTCGGCACCCGCTGGTCTTTCTGACGGCCCACCATCTCGCGGATCTGCCGTTCGTTGTCGTATGTCTCGCCAGAGCAGTTACGGGCGCACTGGAACAGACCGTAGTCTCCCTGCGTGTAGAACAGCCGAGCCTTGTCGAACCCCGCCAGCTGGAACTGGTGGTCAACGTTAGTGGTAAGAACGAAGTAGTCTCGCCCTTCAAGGATGCGCAGGAGCCCAAGGTAGGGTTTGCCGGCTCCCGCCTCGTAGCGGTTGAGCAGGATGGCGCGGCTCCACCACGCCCAGTAGGTCTCCAGGTCGGGGAAAGGGTGAAACCCGCCCGAGTACATGTCGGTTATCCCGAATCGGTCGCGGAAGTCCGCGAAATTATCGTCGAAGCGCTTGCCGGAATAGGAGAAGCCCGCCGCGGTGGAGAGCCCGGCACCTGCGCCCACCAGAATGGCGTCGCACTCGTCAAGCTCCCGCCTCATCGCCACGGCCGCTTCTTCCGCCGTCGCCCCGGCCCCGCGCACAAGGGCCGCGCCCCGCTTGGCGCGCGCGTACCTGTCGCCGGCGAACAAGTTAGCTGAAAAGAATGTCACGGTAGATCCTTTCGTCCGATTCCAGGAAAACATCGAACACCACGTGGATATCCGATTCGCTCTTGTCAAGCCATCCGCGCACCGTGCGGACCGCAATCTCCGCGGCTTCTTCCTGGGGAAATCCGAACAATCCGGTTCCAATGCAGCAGAACGCGATGCTCGCCGCCCCCACCTCTGGGGCCGCATCCATGCAGCTTTCGTAGCAGCTCGCCAAGAGCGCCCGATCTTCGTCGTTGGGGCTTCCATTCGCGATGGGGCCCACGGTGTGCGCGATCCATTTCGCCGGCAGGTTGTAAGCTTCCGTTATCTTCGCCAGGCCCGTCGGCTCGGGGCAATCCTGCGCCCGCATGATACGCGCGCATTCCGCGCGCAGCTGGATGCCGGCGTAGGTGTGGATGGCGTTGTCGATGCAGTAATGGCCCGGCACCCAGCAGCCCAACAACTGGGAGTTCGCCGCGTTCACCACAACGTCGGTCGCAAGCATGGTGATGTCGCCGCGCCAAAGGCTCAGGCGTCCGTCCACCGGCGTACGGGGCAGCGCGCCGGCGTCAACTATCCCTGCCGCGGCAATGCGATCTTGGAGTATGCGGTCCTGCGCGGCAAAGAACGTATCGGTCGCGGGCATTGGCTCACGCACGTTCGCAAGAGCACGGTAGGCTTCGAAAAGGGCGCGCTCGTCGCCTTCCAGCGATGCCATTATTTCGCGGGCCCTCTTTTCCCCGAACCGCTCGGCAGCCAGATAGCTAACGCAGTAGGCAAGGTCTTCCATCCTCTTCATCTCCCTATCCTTCGTATCGCGCCGTGCGGGCACGCCTCTTCGCACAGCCCGCAGCGCAAGCATGCCCCCTGGTCGATCCTAAACGTTCCGTCTTCGGTGCGCGCGACGCAGCCTTGCGGGCAGACGGCAGCGCATACGCCGCAGCCCGCGCACCCTTCTGAGACCTCGAACGCGCCTTTCGCATCCAACAAGGCGCAGCCTATAGCGAACGGCACCCTTACGATGGGCTTCTGGCCAAGGTCGAAGTACTCGCCACTTCCGTCCTCAATGTAGAAAACCTCACAGGCGTAACGGGACTCGACGGGGTACAGCTGGTCCATGGAGGGGTTCAGCTCGAACATCCGGTCAACAAGCGCTTTTTGCTCCCCATCAGCGGCGCGAACCGCCCGGCCTCGCAGCCTGCACATCCTGAAATCCGTTGTCTGCCCAACAATGGCTACAACAGGATTGCCCAAGATCTCTCTGTAGAACTCTTTGCCGCGGGGCGCAAGAAAGTAGAGCCTTCCGTCCTTGACGTGCATCACGTCTATCACGCGGACGGCGGGAAGTCCCTTAGCATCGACTGTCGCGAACGAGCAATCCCTGATGAGCCTTAGGAAGCGCAGACAGTACCCAGCGTCTATCTGCCCGTCGCTGGCGACGGGGATGCGGCTGGATGCCGCCAGGCCAAGACCGCTTTGTGCTTCCTGCCCTTGCCGTGTTCTCTCCCAGCCCATCTCTTGCCTCCTCATAATCGGCCGCGACACCTCTTGCAAGGGGCGCCGCGGCATTTTGAACCATTAGTCCCGCTTTATCACGGTGTTAGAACTTGCCATTCTCATTCTGCCAGTCGGCCGAATCAGCGATGGTCTCCATGACATCCCAGTGCTCCGCAACTTTGCCGTTTTCCACGCGCCAAAGGTCATAGTACGACGTGGGCTTGCCGCCGAAGGAGCCCTCGCTCACGCCCAGGACAAAGTTGCCCTGCGCAAGAACCTGATGGGTCCTATCGTAGATCATCTGGATGCCGTTCGTGGCGAGCGCCTCAAGCGCTGCTCCCAGGCCGGAAAGCCCATCAGCGATTCCGGTGTTGTGCTGAAGGTAGGCATCGCCCGCAAAATACTCCGGGGTCTTCTCGGGATGCTTCCCCTGCATAACGTCTACAAGGAACGCCTCGATAAGAGCTCGGTTCTCCTCTGTCTTGTCGAGATCGGAAGCCTCAACGGGACCATCGATTTGCGTGCGACCAGAGGGGTTCGGCTCAGCAATATTGGCAAGGTTGTCCCAGTGCTCGGCGATGAGTCCCTGGCCGTTGAAGCGGAAGATGTCGAAGGCGACCTGCTCACCGGCACCGGCAAAGTTGTAGACGTTCTGCAGGAACACCTTGTCGCCGTCCTCGAACGCGCGAATGTTTTTCACCGTCGTCTTGACGGGCGCGGAGGCCAGGTACTCCACGGAGCCGACGAACGCGTCGCGACCCGTGCCGTAGGCAAGGTTGTGCTGAATGTAGCCCTCGTCAAGGAGGCTTGCCGCTTGCTTGGCGTCTCCGCTGGCGAAAGTGCTGATGAGGTTGAGTGCTTTTTGGATATTGCTCATTTCTGTTCCTTTCCCTGTGGGTTTGCGGTCCTTCTCGCCGCTTGCTTGACTTTATGATAGAATCTATGGTGCAAATGTAAAAGTAGGCACTATAAAGTGCTGTAGGTACTTAAAAGTAACCATAGATGAACAGGTGATATACAATGAGCGACGATGAAATCGGCTACACCGAGTACCGCAATAACGAGCTCCCCAAGAAAAGCGACCTTCCCGCCTGCCCAGTGGAGACCTGCGTGTCCCTGATCGGCAGCAAGTGGAAGCTGCTCATAATGCGGGATCTGCTCCTAAACGGTTCGATGAGGTTTAAGACCCTCCAACGCAGTGTGGGAGACGTCTCCCAAAAGGTCCTTACCACGAACCTGCGCAGTATGGAGGACGCGGGGCTTGTCGTCAGAAGGGTCTACGCAGAGGTTCCACCCCGCGTTGAGTACTCCCTCACGGAGCTGGGCCAAAGCCTAAGGCCCATCATGGATTCCATGTGGGTTTGGGGAGAGTCGTACCAAGCTTTAGCGAAGTGATGCGTTCCGTTTCTTTCCTTCTGTTTACTCAGATGCTTGTCAACAAAGCCGGCGCGCCACATAGCGCTTGCCATGCGCGGCGGATTCACCCCGACAACCACGAAAAGACTCGCGCACCGCTATGTTGGCAGGCTTGACCCGGAGCTCGCGAACGACGAAGAAAAGCATGAACTTAAGAAGGATTTCCAACGACAAAGCTGCGCGATACGGTATACTGTCATTTACTCAATTGCGGGTATCGCCAAGTGGTAAGGCACGAGCTTCCCAAGCTCGCATTCGCGGGTTCGAGTCCCGTTACCCGCTCCAGAAATGACACGACCTGGAATTACTTCCAGGTCGTTTTTATTTTGCAATGAAGAGAAGCGTGCCGGGCCTTTCTGCTCAGCCGATACGCTTTTCGCTTTCGGCAAGGTGCTAAGCGATTTTCGCATCAATAAGGAGGTTTCATCACCTGGGCTGGGAGCAGCGGGACTCGAACCGATGAGGTGGAATTCCGTCAAGAAAACGTGCCGGTGGCACGTTTTTAGGAATTCGCCCGACCGAGCTTGCGAGGGAGGGGTCGGGGTTCGCGCAGCGAACGCCGGAACCCCGTTGTCCGCTCCAAACTCTTCGGCCGTTCTGACGAACGGCCGTTTTCGTTTTACGCTGCAAAGCGCCTAGGCTGGCACAAAGGCTCTTGACGCTTTGCTCGCGCGACAACATCGCGTATCGGGATACGCTCGGTCGCGCGCCGGGCCTTTCTGCTCAGCCGATGCGCTTTTCGCTTTCAACAAGAAATCAAATTGTTATTGCAGCATGGTTAAACGGGGTTCGAACCGATGAGGTGGAATTCCCAAAAGAAAACCGCCGCAATCCCTTGTTGATTGGGTTGCGGCGGTGCTAAGAGCTTCTAGAAGGCTTTCTGGCGCTTAGATGCTATTAAACCTTCTCTTTATAATTGCCCCGTGCAAAACAAGTCTTAATTCGTCATCCTAATGCCAACGTAGATTGCCGTATCGGGCATTCCTTTAATGGAGTACGCGTCGTTGAACTTCACGGCGGACACGCGCCAGAAATACGTTTCGTCGTCAATGTCGATTGTCCCGCTCTTGAAGGTGTTACCCGATTCATCAACGCCTTCTTTTGTCATTTCGCAGCCTTCGCCATCGAACCCCTGGTTGTGGACGGCATTCAGAATCGCTTCTTCAATGGTTGTTGCTTGGAAATCGGCGTAGCGAATGCGGAAGTCTTGGTAATTTGTCAGATCCATGGTAACGCGCCATCCGCCGTTGAGCACTTTAGAGGCTGCAAGGATGTCCATGGAGCCAATACCGTTTTTCAGGGCGACGGCGCCTTCTTCAGTGCTCACGTCATCGGGCAGCTTGAACGCGTCAAACGTGCTATCGGTTACATCGTCTACGCCCAGTTGTATCAGCGTGTAGTGCCCGGCAAGCTCGTTGTAGACGTCTTGCGCGTTGCTCTCCGTAATATAATCCTTCATATAAGGGAAATCATACGTTGCTGCGCGCGCCATGTTTTGTTCGATCTGCGTTGACTTTCTTACTTCGGAAAAGTAAATGCCATCAGCTGCTTTCATGACGAAATTGACGGCAAGCGCCGCAGCAAGCACCACAACAATGCCTGCAACGATAATCGATTTTCCCCTGATGGATTGGGGTCTTAGCAGTTTTTCGGCGTTCGGATACACCACGTTTCCTTCGATATGCGTATCGTTGGTATCGGCAGGATTGTGACCGCTCATCTTTTCTCCTGGTTGACTTGTCTGATTAACTTGTTTTCTGGAATTATAGCATTGCTCCCCAGGGGTGCTTTTGCTAATATGGTCGCACTGCGAGGGAGTAGTTAGCATTCCATAAATGCGATGCGTCAACAATCCTGCTTGCCAAACATCGGGCAAGCTGGCGTATCTTAATAAACGAGACTCACGGTGCCGTTGGGCGCCGTGAGTTTTTTTGTGGGTGAAAACGGCTTGATGGCCGGTTTGCGAAGCAAGCGGGCAGGACAAGCGAACAGCGATACAAACGAGCAGCGAAGCAGACGAAATAAACGATAGGCAAGACGTAGCCGAAACGAAAGATAGAGAGAAAAGAAAGGTAACACATGGATTTGTCGATTTTTGCAACACCCGAGGCATGGATTAGCCTGGTGACGCTCATTTTCCTGGAGATCATCTTGGGTGTGGACAACATCGTATTCATTACTATCACAACCGATCGACTCAAGGAAAGCCAGCAGCATATCGGTAGAAAGCTTGGTCTGGCGGGCGCGTTGCTGATGCGCATAATCTTTTTGTGCTTCGCATCGTATTTGGTGCATATGACAACGGCGCTGTTCACCGTTGACCTGGGCATTTACCGCCACGGATTCTCTGTGCGCGACCTGGTGCTTTTGCTGGGCGGTATCTATCTGCTGTATAAGGGCATCGAAGAGCTGACTTCCGTGGTGAAAGTAACCGACCTGCGCGATGAGCACGATGCAAAGCACAGTAAAGATACGTCGAAGGGTCGCATTATCGGTTTGCCGCAGGCCATTGCTACTATTATGGTTATGGACGTTGTTTTTTCTATCGACTCGGTTATCACCGCTGTTGGTCTGGCCGATCACTTGATCATCATGATCATTGCGGTTATCACGGCCGTTCTGCTTATGATGGTGTTCATCGATGCTGTTTCCGATTTTATCAACAAGCATGCTGAAATGAAGATCCTCGCGCTGTGCTTTATTACGGTCATTGGCATTTTGCTGATTGTTGATGGCGCTGGTTTCCACACAGGCATTGAGCTTTTGGGCATGGGTCTTGAGAAGCTGCTGGTCTACTTCGCCATGGTGTTCTCGGCAATTGTTGTATTCATTCAGCTGGCGTACAAAAAAAACTACGAGCAGTTTGTGGAGGAGACGAAGAACTGCGCCGCATGCGATGCAGGTGACGGCGCCGATGACGCCGATGATGCCGATCGCGCAGGTGGCGCAGACGGCAAAGACAAGTAACCGCGTGACAAATTACCCCACCTTTTGTCAACAAAAATCCGAGGTGCCCTGCGCGCCTCGGGTTTTCTTGTGCAACGTTGCGATATGCTGGGGATTCAACGTGATCGGCGCCGCCGGGATGAGCCCGTTGGCGGGCGCATTCCGACCCGCCGGCGGCATGTTGTCGTTTTCGCGCCCGTTTTCCGACAAGGTGGCCTGAGGCCGGCGCTTTTGTTGACAAATTACCCCACCTTTTGTCAACAAAGTGATACGCGGCACGGAATCGTAACGCAAATTGCACACGGCGAATGTTTGGGGGTTGACCCCCCCCCCTGTTCGGCGGCGATACTGGAAGCACACAACCGAATATTGAACTGCGCCGTTGGGTTCTTGGTAAGGCGACATGTCTTTCCAAGTTAGATGAATGGGGTGAGAAGCCCCGCGAGTCGGTCACCGTGATGCTGCGCCCCTCCTTTGAATGCGGGAAGGGGAGCGGATAAGTCGGACCTCCGTTGCCGTCGGCGCGGGCGAGAACCGCCAGCACCGGGGATTCGCCAGCGTAACAACCACCACGCGTGAGCAATTTAAGCGAAGCGGCATAGCTGCAAAACCGCGAAGTCGTGTGAAGCGAACGTGATTTCGAAGAAACGCCAGCGATCCCATTTCGGGGCCGCTGGCGTTTTCCATTTCTTTTCGGTGTGGGGAACGCGCACAACGCAACAATGTCGCTCGCGCGGAAGCGCGCGCTGCATAAGCGGGGTGCGCAAAGGTGTGCGGCTCATACCGGGCACGCACAAAGGACGCGCGCCGCATAGGCGGGGCGCAAGAAAGCAAGGGACAAGGAAACGAAAGGAAGGGAAATGCAGAAAGAGAAGAAACGCATGCGCGGCGCGCTGAACGTCTTCCTGTCGCTCGTGCTTGCGGCGGGCCTGCTGCCGGTGTTGCCGACAGCGGCCGCAGCCGACGAGCCTGCGACGGCGGAGCTGGGAAGCGTGCATGTGACCGTGGAGAACACCACGTTCACCGCGCCGGTTGACGACGAGGCGCCCGCCTGGACGGGCAAGCTCGTGGACACCACCGTTGCGCTTGCCGCCGACTCCACCATGATGAGCTGCGTGCAAGCCGCCATCACGTCTGCCGGCAAGACCTACGAGATGAAGAACTCCACTTACATGAAAAGCATCGCGGGTTTGGGCGAGTTCGACGGCGGCGATCAATCCGGCTGGATGGGCACGCTGAACGACTGGTTTACGAATCAGACCTTCGATGCATTCACCGTGGCCAACGGCAAGCTGTCCGCCGGCGACGAGATCCGCGTGATGTACACGTGCACCGGATACGGTGCCGATCTGGGCGGGGACTTTCTCAGCACGGACAAGTCGCTCAAATCAATCGAGTTCTCCGCCGGCGCGCTGGACAAGGAGTTCAGCGCATCCGAGCACGCCTACACGCTGACCGTGCCACAGGGCACCGCATCGGTGAAAGTGCTGCCCACGGCCGCCAACAAGAACTACCAGGTGCGCACGTTTGTGGGCGATACCCAGTACAAGCGCGCGGCGGACGTTCCGGTGACCGATGGCGCCACCATCACCGTGAAGAGCGGCTACGCGAACATGGATGCCGCGAACGATGCAGCGGATACATTCGCCTATACGTTTGCCGTGAAGGTGGGCGGCGAAGCCCCCGAACCTGCGGCAAAAGTCATTGACAGCGGCACGCTGAATAACGCCACGTGGACGGTGTACGATAACGGCGTTTTGAAGCTGGGCAAGATCGACGGCACCGATGGCAAGATGCGCGACAGCAGCCAATGGAGCACACCGGCCTATTCCAAAAAGTATGGCAAATCCATCACCTCCATTGTGATTGATGAAGGCATTACGTATCTGGGCAATTACGTGCTTGCCCAGCTGACCTCGGCTACGTCTATTTCCTTCCCTGTCAGTTTGACCGATATGGGAGAAAACGCCCTGTACGGCTGCAGCAGCGTTACGGAATACCATTGCGCCGAGGGCGGCAGCCTTGTGATTGACGGCAACTACTTGCTGAAAGATAACGGCGCAACGCTTCTGAAAATTCTTGACCCAACGCTTGTCACGGGTGCGGTCACGTTGCCGGCCACGGTGACGGCCATTGGCGAGCAGTTCCGTGGCATCACGGCTA
>CAKUDT010000028.1 GCA_934645125.1 uncultured Eggerthellaceae bacterium | reverse complement strand
ATAGCGCCTTCCATCAACGGCGCATCTACCAGGCGATACACGCCATGCTTACGTCGCTGACGGAACAGCGCATCGTAAAAAATCTCTTCTTCAGTATCAAAAGGCATAGCAGCAGCTTCTCACAACGTATCGCACGTCCACGCGCTCATGCGCGCGCCATCGCACGCGAAACTACATGTTCAGTTCGATGGCGGCCTCGTCCAGGCGCGGGAACAACGCCTCGCCCTTCTCCACCGGATTGCCGGCCGTCAACTGACCCCACGCGCTTGCCGCCTGGATGTCTGTAATGGCCGTGATGTCGCCCAGGCCCAGGCGCTTGTACACCTCGGCGGACGTATTCGGCATGAACGGCGCCATGAACAGGGCGATAACGCGAATGGCTTCCAGCAAGTTGTACATAACGGCAGCAAGCTCGTCGCGCTTTTCCGGATCCTTTGCCATGCGGAACGGCTCGGTTTCGTCGATGTAGAGGTTCGCGCGATGCGCAAGCTCCTGAACTGCGGAAACAGCACCCGTGAAATCAACCTGCGTCATGCATTCGTCGAACTTAGCGTACAGCTCATCGGCAATTGCGCGCAGCGGATTCTCCTGCACCAGCGCAGCAGCGCTTTCGGGAACAGCGGGCACCACGCCATCGAAATACTTCGAGTTCATGCCGGGAACGCGGCTGCACAAATTGCCCCACGTATTCGCCAGGTCGGCGTTGTACACCTGCGTCATGCGCTCAATGGAAATGCCACCGTCGGCGCCGAAACGCACGTCGGAAAGGAAGTAGTAGCGATACGCATCCACGCCGTAAATTGCCACCAGATCAGCGGGTTTAATGCCGTTGCCCTTGGACTTCGACATCTTTTCGCCGCCCACCATCAAAAAGCCGTGGCCGAACACCGTGTGCGTAATAGGCATTCCCGCAGCCATGAGCATGGCCGGCCAAATAACGCAGTGGAAGCGCGTGATGTCCTTGCCCACAAAGTGGTACTGCATGGGCCAGCGCGCCTCGAATTCGCCCGGGCGCGTGTCGTCTTGGCCGTAACCGATGCCCGTCAAGTACGCCAGCAGCGCATCGGCCCACACATAGGCAACATGACCCTGGTCAAACGGCAGCGGAACGCCCCAGTCGAACGTAGAACGGCTGATCGACAGGTCCTTCAGGCCGCTTTTCACAAAGCTTACAATCTCGTTTTTGCGCGTCACGGGACGAATGAAATCGGGGTTTTCCTCGTAGAACTTCAGCAGCGGCTCAGCAAACTCGCTCAACTTGAAGAACCAGTTTTCTTCGCCACCAGCCTTCTGAACAGGGCGTTTGCAGTCGGGGCACACAAATTCGCCGTCGTCGTTTTTCTCCAGGTCGCTCTCGGCGTAATACGTTTCCTCGTGAACGCAATACCAACCTTCGTAGGAACCCTTGTACAGGTAACCCTTCTCGTACAAATCGTTCCAGAACTTCTTCACCGATTCAGCGTGGCGCGGCTCGGTGGTGCGCACGAAGTCGGTGTATGTGATGTCAAGCATTTTCCACGCATCGCGGAAGGCCGGCTCCATGGAGTCGCACCATTCCTGCGGGGTCATGCCCTTGCTGGCGGCGGTATCGGCGACCTTCTGGCCGTGCTCGTCCATGCCGGTAACAAAAGCAACATCGTAGCCGTTCATGCGCTGATAGCGCGCCACAGCATCGGCGGCAATGGTGGTGTAAGCAGTGCCCAGATGAGGCGCAGCATTCACGTAATAGATAGGCGTCGTAAACGAATAGGTTCCCTTGGACATATGAGCCCTCCTTTGGGGAATGATATTGGGGTACACGGTTCTTGCGTTTTTCTGTAACTAGATAGTATATACCGAATCACCCGCGCCGCCCCGCGCAACGTTGCATTTTCCCTGCCACGCGGGCACAAGAAAAGGTGGCGAAGGGACAGAAGGTGCTGGCGATGGCGTTGGCGATGGCACGCAGGGGGGGGCGAAGATGCCGGCGAAGACGAGCAGCGCGGGTTCGCAGCGGGGAAAGAACCGCATGCTTTTGTGTAAATGCGGTAGAATGGCGGGGTGGTATAAAAGGAAGCGATTGCCATGACAACACCCCGAAGACGTACGCCGCAGAAAAAACCACCCTCTTCAAAGATTTTTGCAGCCCTTATCGCGCTGCTGCTCTTAGCGCTTGTGGGCGTAGGAGCTTGCTCGCTTTTCGGCGGCGATTCCGGCACCAGCGCTTCAAGCAGTTCGGCATCCGCGGGCGCGACTTCAGTAAACGCACCCGAAAAGCAAGAGCCCAAGAAAACGGAAGCCGGAAACCTTGCAATCGCGCACGAACGCAGCGCTGAAGAACGCCGTGCAACCAGCACCAGCGCAAACAACGTCACCCCCGGCCCGAAAACCGTGTATCTCACATTCGACGACGGCCCTTCGACCAACACACACCGTATCTTGGAGATTCTTGACTCCTACGGCGTGAAAGCAACCTGGTTCGTGAAAGGCGACCAGCCCCAGCTGGAATACGTAAAAGACATTTGGGACGCCGGCAACCAGGTGGCCATCCACACGTACACGCATGATTACAAGCAAGTGTATGCCAGCGCCGATGCCTATTGGAGCGATTTGCACGAAGCAGGCGCCGCAATCGAAGGCTATCTGGGCTTTGAGCCTACGCTCGTGCGCTTCCCCGGTGGCAGCCACAACAGCTTCAACGGCGCAATTGTCAACGACATTACCGAACGCATGGCGCGCGAAAATTACCACTACTTCGACTGGAACGTCTCAAGCGGTGATGGCGGCGATCACGATGCGCAATTCATTGCCGATTACGCCCTTGAACAGGCCGAAGGATGTCATTCTTGCTGCGTTTTGATGCATGATTCCGCCGCAAAAGACACCACGGTAGAGGCATTGCCTACCATTATCGAGTGGTTTATTGACAACGATTTTGAGTTCGATGTGCTGCTAGCCGATTCGTACGGATACCATTTCTAGACGGCGCTAGCGGACGAACGCGTTTCGCGAAGGAGCGGCATCCTTCGCGAAACGCGGGCACATCGCACGGAGTTCACGAGCACGTCCCCATCGACCAACCCCATGAAACGCAACAAAACCTAGATTTTCGCCATCTCCGCGCACACGCGCGAATACCAGAATTCCCAGTTCGGCGGGCAGTATTTCTTGGCGCCTTCGATCGTTACCGTGTAGCCATAGCCGCGCGAAAGGCCGCGCACATGGGCGTTAATGGCCTCTTCCCAGCTGTCCCACGATGAACTCCCCCAGCCCCACGCATTGTGACTGCGGAAACAATAGAGTCCCTTGGAACTCTCAACACACGAAATTGCTGGCGAGAAACGCGGGTCAATGCCATAATCCCAGGCAGCGGCGGCAAACGTAGCGCCCTGACCCGACAGCGGCGAACCAGACAAGTACGCATCGATGCGCCCCGCCCATTGGTTTACGAAGTCGCTCTTATCAACCGACCAATCAACGTTGTCGCTGCCCGGATTCGAAGAAACGTCGCCATTCGTCAAATCGCCTTCGCTTGGCGCGCTGCTGCCACCGGCGGCTTCTTCTTCAGCAGCCTTCTTCGCAGCTTCCTCTTCGGCGGCAGCGGCTGCTGCGGCGGCGGCTTCCTCTTCCGCCTTGCGCGCTGCCTCGGCCGCAGCTTGCGCTTGCTCGCGCAACTGCTGCGCCTGGACCAGGGCATCTTCGGCAGCTTGCGCTTCTTCGGCGGCTTTTGCGCGCTTTTCCGTAAGACCCGCAGCGGTGGCATCCAGCTCGGCCTTCATATCGTACAAGCTGTTGACTTCCCTCATTTTGCTGTTATAGAAAGCGGAAACGTAATCGATGTTCAGCAAAAGCTCGTTGAAATTTTCGGACGACAACAACAACGTTATCAGCGAACCGCCATCTTGCTGCATTTTATACAGCGACCGCAAGGCCGCATCGCTTTTCGCCTGCTGAAGCGGAATCTGCGCCGAAAGCTCCTGAATGCGCTGCTCGTTTTCCGTGATTTCCGCTTCTATTTCCTCCAGCGCCTGCTTGGCCTGGTCATATGTTGCCGCCGATTGCTCGACTTGTTGCTGCGCGGCGCTTGCCTGGGCGTACACATCGTTTTCCTCGGCAAGGGCAGAATGCGCAAACGCGGTCAGGAAAACTACAGCTACGCAAGCAGCAAGCGCAATAGCCGCCGCAACGAACGCCTTTCCCTTTCGCAGAAAAGTACTCACTACCGGATCCTTTCTTATTGATAGCCCAATTATAAGGGAAGCCGCGCATGCACACTAAAACCCCACGGGCGGCACCGGGATGAACGGCGCAGAAGAAAACCCCCTGTCGCTTCGTCTTGCTTTGTGGTACACTGCTCCAGCAATTGCATAAGGGCAGTTCGTAACCATCCTGCCCGGGAAACATAACCGTTTTTCGAATCAAAACTAAGGGAGATGAGAAGTGGGGCTTGCGCGCCCGCCATTGACCTTGGCTGCGCAAAATCCACCTTGCCGCAGCGGGTCATACGCGAACGCGGCTCAAGTCCGGCGCTTGCAAGCGCACAACAATATGGACCGATACAGCAAAATCACTGAAAAGCAACCGCGCGAGATTATATTGCTCCGCGGCAGAGGATGCGCCTTTCCCACATGCGCATTCTGCGACTATCACAACGACAAATGCAGCGATGACCAGGCAAATTTCGAGTTGAATAAGCAAGTTCTTGACTGCGTGACGGGCGAATTCGGCGAAATCGAAGTCATCAACAGCGGCTCCGTTTTCGAACTTGACCGCCAAACGCGCGCCTACCTTACCGAAGTTTGCGCAGATCGCGGCATATCCACCATTCATTTTGAGGCGCACTATAACTATCGCAATCGCCTTGATGCGCTGCGCGAAGAGTTTGCCCCGTTCAATCTGAAAATGAAAATCGGCATTGAAACGTTCGACGCGGAATTTCGCGAGAACGTGCTGCATAAAGGCATTCCTGAAACCGATCCCGCAGAGATTTGCCGCGGATTCCAAGAAGGCAATTTCCTGCTTGGCGTTGCGGGACAAACGCAAGCAAGCATGGAGCGCGATATCAAGCTGGGCCTGGCGCACCTTGAGCGCATCTGTCTGAACATCATGACGGAAAACACCACCAGCATTAAGCCGGACGCGCAGGTCATACGCGTATTCGTGGAAAATATCATGCCGCGCTACCAAAACAATCAGCGCGTGGACATCCTTTTGAACAACACCGATTTCGGAGTGGGAGATTAACTCATTATGAATGAACTGCTTTTACTTTTTTCCGTTGTCTTCATTTTTGGAGCGGCGCTTTTAGCATACCGCCTGTTCGGCAAAGCGGGTCTTTTCGTGGTAAGCGCCTGCGCAAGCATTTTGGCGAACATCGAGGCAAACATTCTGATTGTTGGCTTTGGCATGGAGCAGACACTGGGCAACGTGCTTTTCGCCGTAACGTTTTTGGTCACGGACATTTTCTCGGAATGCGAAAGCAAGCGCGATGCGCAAATCGCCGTGTGGCTCGGTGTTTTTGCCAGCGCATTTTTCCTGGTGCTCAACCAAAGCTGGCTTTGCTACACGCCCAGCCCCAACGACGTTTCCATGCCGCATGTTCAGGCATTTTTCGGTAGCACGCCGCGTATTTTGCTGTCCTCGCTTGCCGTTTACGCCCTAAGCCAGGCTTTCGACGTGTGGCTTTACCATAAATGGTGGGCATTCACCGAGAAGCACACCGGCAACCGCCGCGCATTTTTGTGGCTGCGCAACACGGGCTCCACGCTGGTCAGCCAAATCATCAACACGCTGCTGTTCACGTTCTTTGCGTTCTTCGGCACGTACGACATTCCCACGCTTATCTCGATTTTCCTATCCAGCTACGTGATTTTCATCTTCACGTCGCTTCTTGACACGCCCGCTGTGTACTTGGCACGTCGCTTGAAGGAAACCGGAAAGACCGGGAAGCTGCTGGTCAGCGCGAAAAATCAAGAGGGCACGCAGGCGTAGCGGACACAGCGGGCGCCACACAGAAAAACAGGTGCGGCAGATAACGACGGACGAAAAGCTCGCCCTCGAAATGCCCCCAGTAACGCAAAGAGAAGGCTCGATGGGACTTCCCCACCGAGCCTTCTCTTTATATGGGAATCGAACGAAAACGCAGGTCACCGCGCTGCTTCGCTGCGGTGGCGCGTTCTTCGCACGCCACTTTACAGCGCGAAATCCTTCTCGCCGTTGAATACCGCAAACGCGTCTTCCACGGAGTAATCCGCCAGGGTAATGGCGCTGATCGCCTTCGTCAGGCGCACTGCCTCGTCCAAGGAGCGCTGATGGATGTTGCGGCCTGTTGCGTTGCCGCATGCGCCGCCAATGTGAATCTGATCGTACAGCTGGCTCAGGAACACGTCGGCCTCAACCGTGGAGCCACCCGCGCATACCAAACCAGTGCGACCAGAAGCCATAGAGGCAACTTTCAGCGCCTCGGCAGCGGAACCTTCCGCGGGCTTCGGCGGATTAACCTTCACGAAGTCGGCACCCAGGCACAGCGCAACGCCAGCAGCACCGGCAATCAAAGCGGGATCTTTCTCAGCGGTAACAGCCTTGCCGCGTGGGTAAATCCACAGCACCACCAACAGACCATTTGCGTGAGCCTGAGCAATCAGGTTGCCTGCTTCGGCCATCATGGTTGCTTCGTACTCGGAACCCAGGTAGATGGTGTAGCCCAAGCCAACAATGTTCACGCCCGCCTCGCGCATGGCCAGAATGGCATCCAAATCGTAGAGCTGCGGAGAATACGGATCTTCCTGCTTGGTGGAAACCAGGTTCGTTTTGGAATTCATTTTCACCAGGTAGTTGATTTCAGGATAATCGGCAGCATACTGGGCAATCAAACCACGCTGACCAGCCAAAACACCAATAACACCCTGAGAACCAATACGGAACAGGTGCTCGGGCTCTGCGTCGGCAATGTCAATGCCTTCACCATAGAAGTCGCCGTTCATGTGCTCGACCTTCTGGTCGCAAGCGAACAGCATCAAACGACCCGTGCCGCGCGTTGCCTTCATGTAATTTTCAACGTAAATCTCACGAGACTCAGGCATCACGTCTGCAGGGACACGCACCTGATCAGCGGTAATGGTGGGCATGCTACTTCCTCCTTAAAAATTTGAAGTCGGAAAAACCGACTCTCCACGCACGTTGCTGGTAAATGTTGCGCGCGGCTTTCCGCGCACACCTTGTTTAATTGTACCGCGAAGACGGCGAATGCGGGCGCCCTTCTGGTAAAAAGCTGCCACACAAGACGAACGGCGGAACCAGCAGCATGTTGTCGTTTTTTCTCCCAAATGTGCAAAATATTCCCGTTCGGGGTAGGTCGGAGAGCATTTGCAGGCCAGACAGCACCGCTTGAGACGAAGCAAATCCGAAAAAGCCCAGGTCGTGCATCACAAGTACCGAGAGAACGAGGGACAGCACCCCTTCAACCTACCCCGAACAGTAATATTTTGCTCATCTGCGCCAATTTTCCGACAAGATGACCACGATTCGATGTTTTCCGGGAAAAGCGGAGACTGCGAAGGAGAAGGCGGCGCGCCAGTTGTTGACAAAAGGTGGGGTAATTTGTCAACAACTAAAGCCACTTGCGCGAGCCGTATACGTAATCTAGCTCGAACTGATTTTGGGTCTTGATCAGGTAAATTAATCCCTCGACCACCGCAAGCAGCTGCACAACAAGCGCGATGGCGCCAAACGTTGCCAACGACCCCACGATGGTCACGCCCAGCATGATAAAACCTTCGTTGGTGTATCCCATATAAAACTTATGGATGCCGAATAGACCGAAGAAAATCGCCAAGATTCCCGCCGCAATGTGATCTTTTGAGGGAACGAAGCTTTGCACGCGGGGCGACGGACAAGACTCACCGGGAAGCTGCGAACCAGCTTCGGAAGACGGCGCGTGCGCATCGGAGCATTGCGCCCCCGCAGGATAATCACCAGATGCGACAAAATACGTATCGTCGCAGTTCGTTGGCGCATCCGAAGAAGCTCCACCATCCGAAGGATACTCCGAATGACACCCCGAGCTTTGCATGAAACGCTGGCGAGTAGCAATCAGACGCTCCTGAGCAGCTTTCAGGTTCGCCTCGGCCGCAGCAACTTCGTCTGCAGCAAAAGCCGATGCCTTATGGCCCCCGTTCGTCATGATGTACGCTCTCTCCTTGTCAATTCCACTTTTCGCCGTGCGCTGAACGCTTCGCACGCGTCTCACTTGCCCGCGCAAGCACCCAGCCGTGCTCCACGCGTGGCTCGCTCACCTGCCTGCTTACTTGCGCGCTTTATCAAACTCTTCTTTGAACGCGCTGAACATTCCCTTGGCGCGCCCAATCTGACGACCCGTTACATACGCGCCCTTGTTCACCGCTTGACCTGCCGCTTTCGTAGCTTTTTGCACGGACGGCTTGGCGCTTTCGGCTGCATTTTTTACCGAACCCGAAACGCTATCAACCGCATCTTTCACTTTCGCGCCCGCAACGGCAGTCGCCTGACCAGCCTTTTCAGCCAAACCTCCCGTTGCTTGAATGTCCATTGCGTCATCGGTCACCAGAAGTGCACCAAACTCCGAAAGCTCTTCCGCCAACGCCATCTCGTGACGCGTGGGCGCATTCACATCTTCTTGCGCGCGATGTTTCTCATACGCAGAAAGCGGGCTGCCAATGCCGCGCTTGAATCCCAGCACCATATTCACCGGCAGCTCGCGCGTGCCCAAAAGCGCACCCGCCGTAGAGCCCTCGTCAACAAACACGCGCGTCACTTCGCCTGTTTCCTGGTCAAACTCGACCGAGCCCACATAGCCCAGGGCCTGGCCGTCCTTCGTGCACATGACAAGGCCAACCCACAAAACGCACTCTTCCCAATCAATGCCTAGGCGCTTGCAGGCAGATTCGCCCGACGTACCCTTCTCGTCGTTGAGCTCGATAACGCCATCGTTCCAGGTGAAGCCGTCAAGCGTCACGAAGGAATCCGCGCGATGGAACATAAGCAGCAGGTCGGGGCGCTTTATCAGAAAGCCGATAACGCGCTTCTCGGCAGGATGAAAAACGCAGCAATGCACTTTGCCAATGCGCTGCGTGCCATCTTTGCCGCCCAGCACCTTTGTGCCAACAAGTTCTTTTGTCGTGATCAAATTTCGCGCCATATCGAAACCACCCAGAAAGGTTCGTTGTCGAACATTACACACGCCTTATCAGGCAAAATACCCCACGATTCGCCCCAAAGCGCTTCGTGATCATCCGCGCAAAGAGCTTGCCGCGGGGCAAGAAACAATCAATAAAATGTGCCGAATCCAAAAGAAGAAGGTGTTGCCTGAATCGTTCGGGCCGTTTGCGCCCCTAACTTTACTGCCTATGCATCCGCTCCGAGCGTTCCACACACCGCGAACCGCATTTCTTTTGCACTGGCTACACGCAATGCAAACGGTGCGGCCGCGTGTTACTCCTCGGTCTTAGCAGCAGGTTCAGCAACCGCTTCGGCAACTGCAGCAGAAGCTTCTTCGACAACCGCTTCAACCGGCGCAGGCTCAACATCGACAAGCTGCGCCTCTTCGGCATTCTTTACGACCTGAGCAGCAATACGTTGACGAGCAGCCTCGATCTTCTTGCGCAGCTCATCATTGTCGGCAGCGGTGGCAACACCCGTGCCCACGCCCGACGCGACTTCCTGCACCTTAGTGCTGGCCGTGGCGTAGAATTCATGCGTCTTTTCAGCCGCCTGTTTCACGAATTCCTGGCCCTGAGCAGCAACGTTCTGAGCAGCCTGGGTTGCCTGGTTGGCAACGTCCGTGGTGCCGGCGCCAGCGGTTTCAAGCACAGCGGAAACGGCATCCTTGGCCAGATTCCTGTTCTCAAAGCCCGAACGAGGGCAGGTGAAATATGCAATAGCAGCGCCCACTGCGCCACCTGCAAGGAAAACTCCGAGTTTCTTAACCATAGCTGGCCTCCTTGATCGAAAAGGGGATCCGTAAGGTTTATCGCTTACTGACAGCATTATACGCTGCCTGTTTGACGGGGAAAGACAAAACTTCCCCTGGTTGCCATTCCGTAACCCTCTTGGCACAAACAAGAATGGAGAAGGCGAAGGCGCGCAAGCCTTGCGTGCTAGCAGGAAGCAAGTGCCCGATTCACCTGTTCAACAGCTGTTTTTAGCGCACAAAGCGCCGCGATATCGTCGCGAAAGCTCAGCTCCACGCGCCCCAAACCCTGCGCGGGGTCAAGCCACCGGCTGTTCCCCATGAAAAGCGCATTTGAACTAGCAGCTTTTGGGGATGCGCTTTGAACCATGCAGTCAATTGCTACGTGTTCAAGAACATGGATGAGCGGCGTGCGATCCATAACGGCCCCAAACGTGGTGCCGCACTCGTTTTTGCACGCGTGAGCAGGGAGATGGGGATGCGTTTGCAGCAGAGCGCTCACGAACGCCGGCGACGATACCCGAGGGCACGCAGGCGAAATCTGCACGTCACACACCATGCGGTCCGCCTTGACCACCACGCGGCACACGCGAACGAAAGGCTCCGCGGTGC
>CAKUDT010000027.1 GCA_934645125.1 uncultured Eggerthellaceae bacterium | reverse complement strand
GTGGTTGACTGCAAGGCACCTCAGCAGGCTGACCGCAAGCTTCAGATCGTTGAAGCTTCTGAAGATGGAGCTACTGAGAACTTCGCTGCCGCCATCAAGGCAGCCCTGTAGGCCCAAGCGTTATCAAGCACAAGAAAGGCAGAGTGAATATTCATGAAAGCACTGATTATTGCTGAACACGCAAGCGCGGCTGCAGAGCTGGCAGCGGGCGCTCGCACCATGGCCGATGAGGTCGTTGCAATTTCCTTCGGCGAGCCGTTTGAGTGCGGCGCCGACAAAGTTCTGAACATCACCGTTCCCGCAGGTCTGGCTCTGGATGCTGCTGCAGAAACCGTGAACGCAGCATTTGACATCGAGAGCCCCGCGATTGTTCTGGTTGAGGCTGCTCGCCACATGAAGGTTATCGCTGGTAGCTTGGCCTTCCATGCAGGCACTTCGGTCATCACCGACGTTATGGCTTTCGAAGAGGCCGGCGCTAAGAGCATGTACTTCGGCGGTATTGCCGAGCGCGTGCAGAAGTCTGCGGGCGACGTTGCCATCTACACTGTTGGCACGGGTGTTTTCGAGGCTTCCGCTGCTGCTAACGGTAGCATTGCTGAGCTGGAGTGGGTTGCTCCTGTTCGCCCCGTGAAGGTTGTTTCTTCCAAGGATATCGAGAAGAGCGGCGTGGACCTGTTCAAGGCCGACGTTGTTGTTGCTGCCGGTCGTGGCTTCGCTGAAGAGGCTCAGCTGGGTTTGGCAAACGACCTGTGCGACAAACTGGGCGCTGGTCTGGCTTGCTCTCGTCCGCTGACGGAAGGCGTCAACTGGCTGCCGACCGAACGCTACGTAGGCGTTTCCGGTCTGATGCTGACCCCCAAAGTTTACATCGCTGTTGGTATCTCCGGTCAGATGCAGCACATGGTTGGCTGCAACCGCTCCGGCGCTATCTTCGCTATCAATAAGGACAAGAATGCTCCTATTTTCAAGCAGTGCGACTTCGGTTTGGTAGGCGACCTTAAGGACGTTCTGCCTGCGCTCACTGCAGCTCTGTAAGGAGACTCCTCTCGCACCGTGCTTCAATAAAAAAGTCTCTCTTTTAAGACAATCCCCTCCAAAGACTCACCCCCCTTACATCTTCCTTTCTCTCTCTTCTTTGGAGCGCGGTGCGGGGGTCTTAACTAAACAAAACATAGCGGCTGCACGCGGCCGCTCGTGAAAGGATAGTAACATGTCAGATTTCGACGCGATTGTGGTAGGCGCTGGCTGCGCTGGCTCGGTCGCAGCGTACGAGCTTGCCAAAGCGGGCAAGAGCGTACTGGTCGTGGAGCGCGGCAACTTCGCTGGCGCTAAGAACATGACCGGCGGCCGCATTTACTCCCATTCCTTGAAGAAAGTGTTCCCTGACTTCGAGTCCGAGGCTCCTCTTGAGCGCAAGATCACGCATGAGCGCATTGCCATGCTGGACCCGAAGTCCGAGATGACCATCGACTTCACCTCCTCTGAGCTGGGCGAAGAGGGCAAGGACTCTTATTCGGTCCTGCGTGGCCCCTTCGATCAGTGGCTGGCTGGCAAGGCTGAAGAAGCCGGCGCCGAGTGCATTTACGGCATCGCTGTAGAGGAACTGATGAAGGACGAAAGCGGTCGTGTTATTGGCGTGCGCGCCGGTGACGACGAGATTACCGCCGATGTTGTCATTCTGTGCGAGGGCACGAACTCCATGCTCTCCGAGCGCTGCCTGGGCAACGCTCGTTCCAAGGCCAACCAGATGGCTGTTGGTATCAAGGAAGTTTTTGCTCTTCCTGCAAACGTCATCGAGGACCGTTTCCTGGTTCCCGAGGGCGAGGGCGCTGCGATGCTCTACGTGGGCGACTGCACGCACGGTAGTGTAGGCGGCGGCTTCCTGTACACGAACAAGGAATCCATCTCCTTGGGCTTGGTTGCCACCATTTCCCTGGCTGCTGATGGCAGCCGCAACGAGACGCCGGTTTATCACATGCTTGAGGACTTCAAGAATCATCCGGCAGTGGCTCCTATCATTCGCGGTGCCAAGATGGTCGAGCATTCTGGCCACATGGTTCCCGAAGGCGGCTACAACATGATCCCGAAGTACATCTTCGACGGCTGCCTTATTGCTGGTGAGACCGCTGGCTTGTGCATGAACATGGGCTATCAGGTGCGCGGTATGGACTTTGCCGTGGCATCTGGCCAGATGGCTGCTCAGGCTGCTATCGAGGCGCTTGACAAGGGCGATACGTCCGAGGCCGGCCTGGCTTCCTACAAGGAAAAGATGGAAGCATCGTTTGTTATCCAGGACCTGCGCACGTTCTCTTAGTGGCCGCACGTTATGGAAGAGTGGGACTCCATGTTCACCGATTATCCGGTGATGGTGAAAGAGATCTTTAACGCCATGTTCAGCGTTGACGGTCAGCCCCAGGTGCCGCTGAAGAAGCGCATGATGCCCATCATCAAGAAGCGCGGTCTGATGAAACTCGGTCGCGAAGTTATGAAGGCGGTGAAGTCGCTGTGAGTAAGGTATGCGAAATCACGGTCAACGTCGATGAGGCGTTGTCCGTTAATAAGTACGAGGTTGACGAGGAGAATCCGCACATTGAGCTGGTTGAAGACGATGGCTCTGCTGCTTACCACGAGGAATTCCTCAAGTTGGTTCGTGTGTGCCCGGCTGCTCTGTACAAGATCGACGAGGATGGCACCAAATCCTTTGACTATGCTGGTTGCTTAGAGTGCGGTACCTGCCGTATTGCGTGCGAAGGCACTATCGTGAAGAAGTGGGTCAACCCCGGCCCCACGATGGGTATTGAGTACCGCTTCGGATAAGAGCTGCGCGCATTGGCGGCTGCAAAGCCGAAACGCTGCGATGATCTGGTCTTTTGGTCGACAAGGCTGATTTGCTTTACGATTTTGAGTCCTGCTTGCTGATTTGATTCGCAAGCAGGGCTTTTTTGCTGTTGGCGTTGTTGTGTGCGGGCGCGGGGCTGCCGTAAAAGCCAAAAAGACGCCAAAATAAGATGATTCTGAAAGTGCTTGTTGTAAAAACACCCCTGAATTCAGGCAAATCGACGATATTCGGTGGTTTGTATCTCCGGATTTGCTTCTTTTCGAGGGCCGACCATTTTTCTAGGAGAGATGCGGTTATAAAACACCAGGTCAACTGATTGAGCGAAAAACGATCCATGTGCTATCGTTTTTCGGACCACCGATTATCGTTGATTTGCCCGAATCGAAGCCCTTTTTCACAACAAGAGGTGGCCTGTTTCGGGTTCTCTATCGTTCTTGGGGCCGAAAGAGAGCTTCGTTGCGGGCTTGCTCCCGTTTCCTGATTTGCAGCTGCGCAGGCAGCGATTACGAATTGTTGTCAGACCCGTTACCGTTGATGTAATCGATTAGCTCGGAACGCTTGTGAATGCCGATTTTCTCGTATACGTGACGAATATGCGTGTTTACCGTATAGGGGGAGATGTAAAGCCTCTTTGCCACATTATCGGTAGTAAATCCGCGGGCGATAAGCATGATGATTTCCGTTTCGCGCGCGGAAAGCGAGAACTCGGCGGCCAGCTCCTTGATGCGATGCTCTTGGCTTGATTCCGTTGCCGGCGGCTCCATGAGCTTGGTGATGTTGTATTCCTGACGCACCAACGGAATGATGGTGCAGGCCAGGATACACACGAAAATCAAAGATGTGGGCATGGTCGCGATTTCCGCCCACGCAGGACTTGACTCGTAGAGCAGGGCAATCGAGTTGCCTACGGCAATGCCAAGGCGAATAAACGCGCCGCTGAAACCGAACGCAAAGCCAACGGGCACGTAGCCTTTCACGCCTAGCACGCCGAAGTACATTACCAAAAGTACTTCAAAAATGGCCACCACAGCCAGGATCAGGAAGAACGCAGGAATGGCAAAATTGCTACCCATCAGGAAAAACGCGAAAGAGATAATCGCCAAGATGATAAGCCAAGGAAAGATTCGGTAAATATTGAGCCGGTCTTTTGCAATAGCGCAGACTCCACCAATAAGGCATAGCAATGCTGCTCCGCCAATGGAACCGAAGGTGAAGGCGGAATCGCCGTTGGGCAGGTCCTCCCACGGAACAATGGCGACAAGAAAATAGCAGGCGATTGAGGCAACGAACGTAGTCGCGCAGACAACGATCATGGGCTTGATGGCGCGCTTAGCGGTGCTTTTCGGCAGCAACGTGGGGTAGGGCAGGCCTTTCGAGATTTTGGCGCCGTGTGCGAACAGCACGCCTGCTGCAAGGGGCATAAGCGCGATGAATATCGAAGAAATGCCGGTGGGAAGAACGTAGCAGATAAGCGAGCAAACAAGCGTGACCACGCCAACGGTCGTGCCGATATACATTACGGAGAAGGACGTCTTCGTGCGCGAATACAGCTCGCCCCACATAATCCAAAGGATTGCATTCGTGACGCCGACAGCTGCCGCTAGAGCAAAGGCGATAAGATCGGTGGGGAAGGTGAACGCAAATAGGGTAAGAGCAAGGGTTGCAAGCACGGCAATAGTGGTTGCTGTCCAAAGCAGCCACTTGATGTTGCAAAGGTGGCGCTTCCTACCCATGCCAAATGCAATGACGATAAAAGCAACGGCAGCAGCAACAAGGGCGATGAGCCACGACTGCGTGACGCAGTCGTCAAGAAGTTGCACACCAACGAAGGCATCGTGCAAAAACCATAAGTTGTAATGCCATGCAAGAAGCAAGGCGAAACCGACAAATCTGCGCGTCGGGTGATCAATTGAATTGATTTCTGACTCCACCTTCTCTGGGACAAGCCCCTTGATGCTCATGTGCGTTCCCCCTTGCGCATGTCAAACAACGAACAAAGTCTTGCGGAGTAAAATAGGATTGCCTACCATATGCAGGCAAGTCTTATAATTGTATCGTTTCTGTCTCATATTACATCTGTTTTTTTGTGCTGCTTTTTTGTGCTTTTGCGGTTTTTCGATAAACAAAGGGTGGTTTCAAATGCGGTGCGCCGCGTTGCGCACGCAAGCTACAAACCGCTCTTAACAAGCGAGAACTGGTTTCAAATGGGGTTCGCTGCATACGCACGCAAGATTTGCCTGGCTGCGGCAATTGAACATCCCGATATTCCGCCACCCGTGCTGCAGGACGAGAAAAAGACGCTAGACTGAGGGGAAATTCGCGTCTGATACAATGACGCAAATAATCAATCCGATTAGGGCACGGTATGCGAAACGGGGAAAAAGAAGTGCGTCAAAAGAAAAGCTACGACATCAAGACCACAACATGCCCGATGGACTGCGGGGATGCGTGCTCGCTGCTGGCAACCATTGCGAACGGCAAGGTTGTGTCGCTTCAAGGCGACCCTGAGCACCCCTTCACGCAAGGCATTATGTGCAACAAGATGCGCCATTATCCCGAACGGTTATTCGGACCGGAGCGTCTTACTACTCCGCTGATTCGCAAAAACGGCTGTCTTGAGCCCTGCAGCTGGGATAATGCGATTGATGCGATTTGTGCGCGTTGGCGGAGCGATATCAAGGAATACGGCAGCGAGAGCATTATGTCCTGGTCGTATTCTGGTCCGATGGGCATGTTCCAACGCAATAGCGGCGATGCGTTTTTCGGTACGCTGGGAGCCACATCACTTGACCGCACCATCTGCGCCACTGCTCGTTCGTTTGCGCTTAGGGAATCGCTTGGCGTGAGAGGCGTCTCTCTTCCAGATGATTTCGTCCCGGGCGACGTGATTCTTGTGTGGAGCATGGATCCGGCCCGCTCGCACCTGGCATTCACGCGGCGTTTGACGCAGGCCCGCCGGCAGGGAGCAAGCGTTGTACTTGTTGATGTGTACGAGAACGCCACCGCTCGTCTTGCGGACCACGTTAGTTTGGTTACGCCCGGAAGGGATCTTCAGCTTGCTTTGCTTCTTCTGGCCAAAATCGCCCAAGCCGCACCCACCGCACTTCGAAGCGCCGATGAAGCATTGACCCGTTTTTCCGATGTTGTTGCGCATGCCAAGGCACTTGATGCGAATGAAAGCGAGCATCTTTGCGGTTTGTCGCCAGAATCTGTGTCTGACCTGGCTGAACGCCTGTTGAAGGCAAATAGGGTCTATCTGGTCACGGGGTATGGTTACTCGCGGACTCAGCGCGGTGCAGCGGCAACGCAGGCCCTGGTTGCACTGTCGGTTGCGCTTACGTTGACGGGTGTTGGCGGCGGCATGTATACCATGCTCGGCGCGAATCGCGTTTTCAAGACAAGCACTCCTTCCGCGCCGCATGTTCCCGCAACGGCGCGGCGCACCAATATGTCGCATCTTGGCGAAGCGCTGCTTGATTTCACCGACCCGCCGATTCGATCTCTTTACGTTTATGGTTCCAATCCTGCGCTGGTTTCACCTGATCAAAGCCGTGTGCTTGAGGGACTGCGTCGCGACGATTTGTTCTTGGTGGTGCATGATCTGTTTTTGACCGACACCGCCCGACTTGCGGATGTCGTTCTTCCTGCGACAAGCTTTCTTGAACACGACGATTTATACCTTCGCGGCGAGTTTCCCGTTCTTCAATGTTCACGCGCGATAATCGATCCGGTTGGCGAATCGAAGTCAAAGTGCGAGGTGTTTGGCCTGCTTGCGAAGCGCTTCGGTTTCAGCGCAATTGCGAATCGCTATAACGTTGACCTTATGATCCACGAGGCGATCGACAATACGGAATATCCTTTTACGGATGAGGAACGGCAGCGCGTCTTTGCGGGCAAGCCCGTTTTGCTGGAAGATCGGGGAACGGGCGCGCTTGACAAAAGGGGACGCTTTTCCGGTTACGACACCGCTAATTTCTCTTGTCTTGCAACGTGGCTTGATAACGCGCCAGCATCTTGCGTTGATGCGTTCAACTGGTTCGATGACGATGCTTCCGTTCGGTCACGCGCGGCGCTTGGGCAAAGCAACGGGTGCAAGCAGGGGAGCGGGCGCACGTTTTATCTTGCAACGGTTATCACGGATTTCTCAATCAACTCTTCGGTTTTGCATTGCTGCGATGAATCGCGGCGTAACGCATATGCCCTGATGAATCCGATGGACGTTGCGGAATGCTTACCGGCGGGCAGCGTAGCTGTGACTTTGGAAAACCGCTTCGGGCGGGCAACTTTTGAGCTGGAGCCTTCCGATCGGGTGCCGCGCGGAACCATCATTGTGCCTGGCGTTTATCCTTTGGGCCAGACGCTTGCCGGTTCGCATGCCGCCGTTCAGTCGCGACTTTCGTCCGCATTTGCGTCCAATGCTTCGTTTTGCGCTAAAGGCGGTTTGGGTATTAATGCTTTCGCGCCGCCTTTGGAATCCGATGGCGGTGACGGGTGCTGGTTTACGGGACACCAGGTCAGAGTCGTGCACGCCTGATGTTTCGGCTGTCTTGCGATGTGATGGAGGTGCCCTTCTATTTGCTCGCGACAATAAAATAGTTGCAAACTGATAATAAATGCGCAATCATAATGTTATAAGTGATATCATAGTGTCACTCTATAAATAAGGGAAAGGAACCTTTATGCCATCACTTACTCGTCGTAACTTCCTTTTGGGAAGCGCTGTTGCTTTCGGCACGTTCGCAATGGGCGGCCTGTCCGCATGCGGCGGCTCTACCAGCGGTTCTGCAAGCGGTGCCGCGTCGGCTGCCGTAACAGATCCCGCTGAGATCATTTTTGCTTGGGAGCCCTCTAACTCCGGCACCGAATACGTGGGCATGCGCGATGCCTTCTGCGAGGCAATCGGTACGGGCGCGGGTATTCCGTGCAAACCCATGACCACTGCCGATTACAATGTTACCATCGAGGCGCTGTCTTCCGGCAAGGCCCACATGGCTTCTTTGGGTGCTTCCGAATATGTTGAGATTCACAAAAAGAATCCCAAGATCGAAGTTGCATTTGTTCTTTCCGACAAGGAAGGCAAGCTGAACCAGGTTTCTTACTACTCCCAGGTTCTGTGCCGCGAGGAAGACGTTGACAAGTACAAGGATGCAAGCGGAAACTTCTCCATTGATAACATCAAGGGCTGCAAGTATTCCTTTGTTTCCACAAGCTCTACCTCGGGTTTTGTTATTCCGGCTACAGTGTTTGTCGGCAAATTCGGCATGTCTTCGACCGATGATTTTACCGAGCCGGGCAAGTTTTTCAGTACCGTTGTCATGGCAGGCAGCCAGCCGCTGAGCGTTTACCAGCTGGCCAGCGGCGCCGTTGATCTGTGCTCCTGCGACACTACCAGCTCTACGTCTGCCTACACCGTTGTTTCGGGCAACTTGGGCGAGGTTGGCACGGTGTACGAAGTGAAGGAAGGCGAGGGCGAGTTTGCAAAATGCTCAGGTCAGCGCCTTGTTTGCGCGTACACCATTCCGGTTCCCGCCGTTCCGTTCTGCGTTAACACCGAGTACGTTTCCGCGGAGACCATCCAGAAGATCGTTGACTACATGTGCTCCTCTGAGGTTGCTGACAACCGCAAGATCTTCAAGGACCCCAACGATGCCGATACTACTTCGAAGTGGAAGCATTCCAGCGATAAAATCTGCTTCGTGCCTGCCGATGACAGCTATTACGATGATTATCGCAAGCTGGTTGGCGCGTAGTTGATTGCGGGTGTTGCGGGCTGTCGCGAATCGTAGTTTTGCTATCATGTTGAAGCCAACCGCTGGCGTATTGCTGGCGGTTGGCTTGCGGTTATTACGTTAACGTGGTCTTTTCGGTGAAAATATGAATCATTGCTGCTCTAATGGACAAAACTTCTGCGAACGCGTTGTTGGCAAGGATGCATTGCTGCTTAAGGTCGATCATTTGACGAAAAGCTACGATGGCGTGGTCAACTCGCTGGACGATGTGTCGTTTTCCCTGGGAAAAGGGGAGCTTGTATCGATTATCGGAAGCTCGGGCGCCGGCAAATCAACGTTGCTGCGTTGCGTAAACCGCCTGATAGACGCCACATCGGGTAGTGTGCTGTTCAATGGTGTGGAGATGAATGGTTTGCGGGGAAGGCGGCTGCGCGCTGCCCGCCGTCAGATCAGCATGATCTTTCAAAGCTACAACTTGGTGTACCGCTCTTCGTCTATCGAGAACGTCTTGCAGGGTCGCTTGGGGTATAAAAACTCTCTTACCGGCGCGCTGAGCCTGTTCAGCGAAGAGGAGAAGATAAAAGCCTTCCAAATGCTCGAACGCGTTGGCATGAGTGATTTTTCGTACACGCGAACCGACCAACTATCGGGCGGGCAAAAACAGCGTGTAGGCATTGCGCGCGCGCTGGTGCAAGACCCGCTGCTTATTTTGGCCGATGAGCCAATTGCAAGTCTGGACCCGCGCAGCTCGCGCGAGGTCATGGAGTTGCTGCGCAGCGAGATGGGCATCACGTGCCTGGTCAGCTTGCATCAGGTGGAATACGCTTTGGAGTACTCGGATTACATCTTTGGCCTTTCGAAAGGCAAAATTTGCTGCCAGGGCGCGCCTCAGCAGCTTGATGCGGAAAAGATTTACGCTGTGGATCAGGCAGATGAGGCCTAACCATGCAGTCGGCGGAACTCCAAAAACTCGATACCTACTACAAGAAGCGCTATCTATCTGCGTTTTCGCTGGTAGTAGCATTTGTTGCGCTTTTGGCTGCAAGCAGCTCCTTTGTGGATTTCGACCCCGTGCAGTCTTTGCTGAACCTGCCAGGCGGCTTTGTCTGGCTGGCCGATAATTTCATGCCAACCGAGCGTTCGTTTCAGTATCTGCCAAAGATCCTAGGCGCGCTGGGTGCAACGTTTCTTGATGCTGTTGCTGCCTCGGTTGTTGCAGCGCTGCTGTCGTTTGTTCTGGCGGTTATTGGATCGCGCGTGGTGGGGTTTGGCGGCATTGTGCAGATTATCGTGCGCGGCATTGCCACGGTTCTTAGGAATATTCCCACGGTTGCCTGGGCCTTCATCTTGCTGTTCACATTCAGGCAAAGCGAGATCACGGGCTGGATCGTACTTTTCTTGAAAAGCTTTGGCTTTTTGACGCGTACATTTTTGGAAAACATCGAAGAAAGCGCGCAGGGACCCCTAGAGGCGGCCGTTTCCTGCGGCGCTACGCGTTTGCAAATGATAGCCCACGTTATCATTCCGAATAATCTGCCCATGATGGTGAGCTGGGTGCTTTATCAGATGGAGACGAATATTCGCGATGCGACGCTAGTGGGCATGCTGACTGGCACGGGGATCGGCTTCGTATTTCAGCTGTATTATTGTTCGTTTCGCTACGATACGGCAGGCCTGGTCATCTTATGCATCATGGTTGTTGCGATTCTGTGCGAAGCGGTTTCGAACTACGTGAGAAGGCGGGTGATGTAGCATGTCGCGAATCGACGTAAAGAAGGCCGACATGCTGCGCGCCAATGCTGCAATGTCTGCGCCCGCTGGCATGAAAAAGAAGAAAAACGGCACCATCAAGATTCACGGTTTCTCTAAGTCCACGAGCCTTTTGTGGGGGACCATTCTTGTTCTGGTGTGTTTGACGATTATCACGTTTATCCAGATGGATTGGGGTTATTCGAACCTGCTTGATGCTGTTCGCGGTTCTCTGAACAACTTTTCCGTTATGGCGCTTCATCCGGGAACCGACGGTCTTTGGACCATGGAGGAATTGCTGGGCGATTTGATGGTCACCATCTGCCTGGCGCTTTGCACCACCCTATTCGGAGCGGTTATTGCGCTGTTCCTGGCGCTGTTGGCTGCGTGCAACTTGACGAACAAGGCTGTAAGCAATGTTGTGAAGATCATTCTTACCATTGCACGCTCTATCCCCACAGTTATTTGGGTTTTGGTGTTCGTTGTTGCTATTAGCCTGGGTGCTGAGGCATGCATTGTGGGCATGATGTTCCATACGGTGGCTTTTTTGGCCAAGGCGTTTTCCGAGGCGTTCGAGGAAGTTGATCCAGGCGTTTTAGAGGCCGTGCGCTCTACGGG
>CAKUDT010000026.1 GCA_934645125.1 uncultured Eggerthellaceae bacterium | reverse complement strand
GATTACATTGCCTCTATGACGGACGGCTACTTCATGGATCTCTATCGATATCTGTTCCCCGAGAAAGAGAAAAGCCTGCTCAGAATGGGATATTGTTCTGATTTGCCCCCGCGTTGATTGGTTGGCGTTGGTTGTTGGTTTCGATGCACCAATCGTTGATGGGCACGAAATCCTAAGCGGAGAATCCTTCATCAACAAGCAAGTTGTCGCCATCAGCCGCTTGCGTGGCAAGTTCGTCGCAACGTTCGTTTTCGGGGTGTCCCGCGTGGCCTTTCACCCAAACGAATTGCACATCATGCGGCTCTTTTGCCGCCAGCAGGCGCTTCCATAAATCAACGTTTTTCACGGGCTGCTTGTTCGCGTTTTTCCACCCGCGCTTCAGCCATCCGGCAATCCAGTTCTGATTGAACGCGTTGACCAGGTATTGCGAGTCGGAAATGAGCGTCACCTGGCACGGGCGTTTCAGCGCTTCCAGGGCGCAAATAGGCCCCAGCAGCTCCATGCGGTTGTTCGTGGTGGTTTGATACCCCGCCGAAAGCTCTTTGACGTGCAGGTTTCCCGCTGAATCGGTGTAATGGAGAACTGCTCCGTAGCCGCCGGGGCCGGGATTTCCGCGCGATGATCCATCGGTGTATATGGTTACTTTCACGTTTGTGCCCTTTCGTCTTGAAGGGTTCTATGATAGCGAAAAATGTGCGCGTCTTGCCGTATAATGACAAACTGGTTGGTTCAAAGCGAACCGATTATTCTATTTCGGACAACGACAGGGGTGAAAACGCGATTATGGCGGAAGGTCGTATAAGCGACGAAGAAATCCAAAAAGTGCGCGAAGCAAGCGACCTGGTGGCACTCATGGGCGAGCGCTCGCCGATGCGCCAAAAAGGGCGTGATTTTTGGTGTTGCTGCCCCATCCATAACGAGAAAACCCCTTCCTGCAAAGTGGATCCTTCAACGCAGCTGTGGCACTGTTTTGGGTGCGGGGAAGGCGGCGATATCTTCGGCTTTCTTATGAAGGTCGATGGCATGTCGTTTCCCGAGGCCGTTCAGTTCCTTGCCGATAAAGCGCATATTACGCTCACGCGTTCGGGCAAAGATGATGGGGGAGCCTCGAACTCCAAGAAGGCGCGCCTGAAACAAGTCTGCGCCGAGACCGCCGATTTCTATCATTTCCAGCTGATGCGCGTGAAAAACGCGCCAACCGATGCCGCCCGCGCGTATTTAGCGGGTCGCAACCTGGGTGGTGCCATCCCGCGCGAGTGGATGCTGGGTTTTGCTCCTGGTTCAGGCACGTTAGTGCGCCATTTGAGCTCGAAGGGTTTCACGCCCGATGAAATGGTGGAAGCAAACGTTGCTTTGCGGGGCGATAACGGACGTGTGCGCGATCGATTCTATAACCGCATTATGTTTCCCATTCGCGATGTACAGGGGGATTGCATAGCATTTGGCGGGCGCATTATCGGTGATGGTCAGCCGAAGTACCTGAATTCCCAGGAAACACCGCTGTTCCATAAGTCCACGGTGCTCTATGGCCTTGACAAGGCGAAAACCGCTATGGCTGCCACGGGCGATGCCATTGTAGTGGAAGGCTATACCGACGTTATAGCGCTTCATCGCGCGGGCGTTGACAATGCGGTGGCAACGCTGGGAACGGCGCTGACCAGGCAACATATCCGCACATTATCGCGTCATGCGAAAAACAGGATCATCTACCTTTTCGATGGCGACGAAGCAGGTCAGCGCGCCGCCGATCGCGCGCTGCAATTCATCGACAGCTCCATTACGCCCGAGGCGGGGCGCACGCGCATCGATTTGTGCGCGGTCACGCTTCCGGACAACCTTGATCCGGCGGATTTCGTGGAAAAGCGTGGCGCGCAGGCATTGCGGGAATGCCTTGCTCAAGCAAAGCCGCTTTTGGAGTATGGCATTGAACGGCGCTTGAGCAAGCACGACCTTTCCACGGCGGAAGGGCGTTCGCGTGCCTTCACCGACGCGATTGCTGTTTTGGCGCCCATCAAAGATTCCCTTTTAGCAAAAGATTACGCCACGCAGATTGCGGGCCGTACGCGCACGCGCGAGGAGGATGCGTTTGAGTGCCTGGAGCACTTGAAGGCGCAGAAGTCAAGCGACGAGCCCCAGCCTGTGCTGGCTTCTTTGCCTCAGGAGCCCGAAGGTGTGTCGCTTTCCTCGCAGGAGATAAGTCGTCGCAAGTTCGAACGAAAATTCCTGGTACTGTGCGCGCAGCACCCTGCCTGTGGCTTGAAATGCGCCGAGACCCTTGCCGTCACACATTGGCATGAGCGTGTTCACGAAGCGCTTGCGACCAGCATTCTTGATACGTTGGCGGCGGACTCTTCCGCATCGGCGGGGACTGTTGTCACGCGCGCAACGGAAAGCGTTCCCATTGCGGGAAGCATCCTCACCGGATCCTTCCGCGATGATGACCAGCAAACAGCATCGGTCGAGTCGTTCGCGCGCTACTTGTGCGAAGAGCTCGCGCTGGGCGACTTGAGCGAGTCGATTGAGGACATGAAAGCGCAGCTGTCCCAGAACAGCCTGTCCGATGAAGACCGCGACATCATCTTCCAAACGGTTGTGGCACTGCAAAAGGACGTTCAGGCACGCAAGAAAGCCATGAAACCGCTGATTTAATGGTGCATTTAGCCGCTTCGCTCCCCATAAAGTAGCAAAGACGGTACAATGAACGGATAACCTCAGGCAGGATAAGATAGGAACAAACATGATGAAGATTGTGGAATGGCCCGATGATGCGTTAAAGCAAGTGTGCCATGACTGCAAAGTGGGCGACAAGTCGCTCAAGCGCATTTCCAAGCAAATGGCGCAGCTTATGTATAAATCGAACGGTGTGGGCATTGCTTCCCCCCAGGTGGGGCTTGATATTCGCCTTATTGTCGTCGATTGCGAAGGCGAAGAATATTATGGCAAGGACCCGCTGGTAATGGTCAACCCCGTGATTGTCGAGCGTAAGGGCGATTTAGTGGAAAGCTCCGAGGGATGCCTGTCCCTACCGGGTATTTCCGTTGTGATCGAACGTTCGCCGTGGGTGCGTGTTCGTTATTACGACCTGGACGGCGAGCTGTGGGAGATTGAGGGCGAAGAGCTTCTTGCCATATGCCTTCAGCATGAGATTGACCACTTGGACGGAAAGACCCTTATCGAGGCGGCAACGCCTGAGCGCCGCCTGCAGGCCGTGGCAGATTTGGCTGCTGCACGTGAAGCAGGCGCACGTCCTGGTGAAGTGGGCGTTCCGCACGAAGGTGACCGGGAGTAAACCATGCGCGTTGTATTCATGGGAACCCCCGAGTTCGCGGCAACCATTCTGCGGCAGATGAACGAGCAGCATCAGGTGGTGGCCGTTTACACGCGTCCCGATGCAATCCGAGGGCGCGGGAATGCGCTGGTGCCTTCTCCGGTGAAAAGCGCTGCGCTTGAGCTGGGACTTCCTGTTTTTTGCCCGGCAAGCCTGAAAGACGCCGAAGAACAGGAGCGTTTGCGTTCGTTCGAAGCGGATGTCTTGGTTGTTGCGGCGTATGGCGCGCTATTGCCCCGAGCGGTCATTGATGCGGCGCGGTTCGGTGCAATCAACGCGCACGCTTCGCTGCTTCCCCGATGGCGTGGTGCTGCTCCTGTCGAGCGGGCGATTCTTGCCGGCGATGAGCAGGTGGGCGTGTGCGCCATGCGTATTGATGAAAAGCTTGATGCGGGTCCGTATTGCGCGTATCGAAGCGTTCCCGTTGAGCATCGTAGCGCTTCTGAGCTTCTTGATGACCTGGCGTATCTTGGCGCTGAAGCGCTTTTGAACGCTTTGGAGCAGTTTGATGCGGGCCGTGTTTTCTGGGTCGATCAGGACGAAAGCGAAGTCACGTACGCAAAGAAGATCGAGAAAGGCGAACTTGATCTTTGCTGGGACGATACGGCGTTGCAAGCTGATCGCAAGGTAAGGGCGTCAAGCGAGGCGCATCCGTGTAGTTGCGAAGTTGCGGGAAAGCCCGTGTCGATTCTTTCGGCGCAGAATTATGATTCGCTTGATTTTCTGCCCGAGCCGCTGCAAGCGGGACAAGTTGCTTTTGTGCGCAAACGTTTGTTTTTGGGTGCAAAAGAAGGAATATTGGAGATTCTCACGCTAAAGCCCCATGGGAAGAAGGAAATGGACGCGAAGTCTTTCGCCGCGGGCGTGCAGAACATAAAAACGGAGCCTAAGTATTGGAGGACCCTTGGAAACTGAGTCTGATGATTTATATCGCGGCTGGCAGCCGGTAGCCAAACCGCAAAAGAAGCGTACGGGCGCAACGCCCGCGCGTCGTTTTGCCGTGGAAACGAACACGATTGTTCGTACGCGCAAAGCATTTGCCCACGAGGTTTTGGAATCGCGCCTGGAGCGCTCGAAGCTTTCCAAGGAAGATACCGCATTTGCGCAGGTTCTTGTTTTGGGCGTTGCGGCAACCTGGGGCACGCTTGATGAGATTATCGATCGTGCTTTGGACAATCCGAAAGACATTGAACCGCTGGTGCGCGATGCCCTGCGCATTTCCACGTACGAGCTGTTTTTCTTGGGCAAAGAGGAACATGCGGCTGTGGATCAAGGCGTTGAGCTTTCCAAGTATATTGCACCGCGCACGGGTGGTTTGGCGAATGCCGTTCTTCGCCGCGTTGTGGAGCTGAAAAAGACGTGGCCGTTCGGCGATCCTAAGACCGATATTGCGGCATTGGCTCGTCTGTGCGGTTTTCCGCAGTGGCTGGCAGTGCGCCTTATCAAGGATTTGGGTGCGACCGATGCCGTTGCTCTGATGAAAGCCTCTAATGAGCAAGCTCCGCTGTTCATTGCGGTGAATAAAGCGAAAGCAAGCGACCAGGAAATCGTGGCGCTTTTTGCCGATTGCGGCATTACCGCTCAACCGCAAACCATTGATGGCGTGGAAATCCCGGGCTGCTATTTCATTAGCAACAGCAAGATTTTGCTTGATGGTCGTATTTCGCATGCACTTGCGCAGGGCAAGATTCTAGTGTCCGATGTTGCCGCGCAGCGTGTGGCCATGTTGGCGCTTCCTGAAGAAAAGCCGGCGGCGTTTCTGGAGATTGGCGCAGGTCGCGGTACGAAAACAATCTTGCTGCAGAGCAATGCCCAGCGCAAGTACGGTTCTCAAATGAAGCATTACACGCTGGACAACCATGAGTTCAAAGCCCGTGTTTTGCGCGAACGTGCCGAGAAATACGGCATTGAAGTTGCCGATGCGCTCACGCTTGATGCTACGGAAATGACTGCGGAAGATTTCCCCGAGACATTTGACGCCGTGTTCATTGATGCGCCGTGCTCTGGCTTGGGAACGCTTCGTCGTCACCCCGAGATTCGCTGGCGTCTGAACGAGCGGGGTATTGAGAACCTGGCGGCAAAGGGCCTGAAAATGCTGCAGACGGCTGCTGCTTTGGTGAACCCCGGTGGGCGTCTGACATATTCCACGTGCACGGTAACGAAGCGCGAAAACCAAGACGTTATTATGGAGTTCTTGAAGTCTGAAGAAGGTGCAGATTTCAAGCTGGAAGCAATCGACGGACACGCGAGTTTTGCTACAAATGTGAATTCTGGCGCCGCTGACGGACATTTTGCAGTTTGTCTTGTGCGTGAAAAAAATTAGTGGTATTTTTCGTAAAGCTCATTTTTTGGATAACAAATAGGAACACGATGAACTCTGTACGAATTAACAACTTAGTCATTATCAACGCGGCAATCGTAATTGTCGCGTCGTGAGCGTGTTGTTGGATTCTGGTATAGTTTGTCTCGGTTTTTAAGGTAACCCGGATTCCAACATTGGAATTCGGGTTTTTTGTTTTGGGCGAGAAGAAACAATCTTTGTTATCAAAAGCAGTGAAGTGGTATTTGTTGGACTGATCGTATGGAAGGAAACAAGATGGAACCAAACCTCAAAGAAGTTGCTGGAAGAATTCAGGCCCTTCGTGAGGACCTTGACATCACCATGCAGGAAATGGCCGAGGCAACAGGCCGCAGTGTTGCGGAATATGCTGCCCAAGAGTCGGGCGAGCAGGATTTGTCTTTCACGTTCCTGTATAAGTGCGCCGCGCGTTTGGGCGTTGATGTGATTGAGCTGCTCACAGGCGAAACCCCGCATTTGAAGGGCTATTGTCTGACGCGCGCCGGTGAGGGTCTTTCTATCAAGCGTCGTGCGGGCTTTGAATATTTGCACAAAGCGCCGCATTTCCAGAACAAAAGCTGTGAGCCTTTCTGGGTAAACGCACCCTATTTGGAAGAAGAGCAGGACAAGCCCATTCATCTCTCGAAGCACACGGGACAGGAATTTGACTACATTCTTTCAGGTAAGATGCGTTTTGCGTATGAAGATCACATTGAAGAGCTTGAGCCGGGCGATTGCGTGCTTTACGACTCGGGCCGCGGTCATGGCATGATTGCCATTGGCGGCGAGCCGTGCACGTTCTTGGCGCTTGTCATGAAGCCCGAAGAGGATGACATTATCTAGGCGCGTCTTTCGCAAGCCCGCATGTGCTGCTTGCGGCAGCATAAAGGCGATTGGAAACAACAATCAACCAATCAAGCGGGCGCGCCTTACAGATCAATACGCTGCGGCTTATGCGGCAATTTCGATTTTGTCTTCCCTCTATTTTGCAAAGGATTTTCACTTCAATGAGAAACATCAATGAACGATTCGTGAAAGAAACGTATTCCGAGAATGGCCTTTTGACCGATTTTAAGGTGACTGCTCCTGATTCATTCAATTTCGGCTACGATGTTGTCGATGACATTGCCGAAAACGACCCCGATCGTCGCGCCATGGTGTGGTGCAATCCCGAAGGCGAAGAGCATTTCTTCTCTTTCGCTGACATGCGCGAATGGTCGAACAAGACGGCGAATTACTTGGCTGCGCAGGGCATCAAGAAGGGCGATTACGTTTTGGTTATCTTGCGTCGTCACTACCAGTTCTGGTTTGTGGCAACCGCCCTGTGCAAGTTGGGTGCCATTATGGTTCCCGCCACGTTCATGCTCAAAGAGCATGACTTGGAATATCGCTTGAACGAAGGCCTGATCTCTTCGGTTATCTGCACGGATGCTGGATATATCGCCGATGTGGTAGATGCGGTTATCGATCGTTGTCCTACGGTGAAAAGCCGCATTTTGGTCAATGGCGCAGGTGGCGGCCTTACGCCGCTCGATGAAAATGGCAAGATGATCATCCCCGAAGGCGTTGCGCTGGGAGCGGCACTTTCCGGTCCCGAGAACATTTGCGTTGCCACCACTTCGCGCGAAGGTTGGCTCGACTTCAACTCGGGCGTGCGCGCAGCAAGTGCCGAATTCGAGCGTGTTGAGACCAGCATCAAGGATCCCATGCTCATGTACTTCTCTTCGGGAACGTCGGGCCAGCCTAAGATGGTGCTTCACTCGGGCGAATATGCCGTTGCCCATTTGCTCACGGCAAAGCATTGGCACAACGTGGTGCCCGATGGCTTGCATTTCACCATTGCCGATACCGGTTGGGGCAAGGCCGTTTGGGGCAAGTATTATGGGCAATGGCTTATGGAAGCCGCCGTGCTCACATATGACTACGACCGCTTTGATGCCGATGAGCTTTTGAGCCTTATTCCTCGGTATGGCGTGACCACCCTTTGCTGCCCGCCCACCATGTATCGTATGTTCTCGCAGGTAGATATTGATAAATACGACTTCTCCACGCTGGTGTATTCCACTACGGCAGGTGAAGCGCTTAACCCCGATTTGTTCGATTTCTGGAAAAAGCATACCGGTCTGACTATCTACGAAGGCTTCGGCCAAACGGAAACGCCGCTGACCATCGCGAACCTTACGGGCTCCACGCCGCGTCCGGGTTCTATGGGCAAGCCGGTTCCCCAGTACAATACGCGCATCCTTGATGAAGACGGCAATTTCTGCAAGGTGGGTCAAACGGGCGAGGTGTGCATCGACGTGTCCCAGGGTGCTCCGGGCATCATGATGGAGTATTACCGCAATCCTGCTAAAACGGCCGAAGCTATCCACGACGGTTGGTACCACACGGGCGATACTGCCTGGTGCGATGAAGATGGCTATTACTGGTACGTGGGTAGAAACGACGACGTTATTAAATCGAGCGGCTACCGTATTGGGCCTTTCGAGATTGAAAGCGTTATGTTGGAGCACGAAGCGGTCAAAGAGTGCGCCGTCACGGGCGTGCCCGACCCCTTGCGCGGCAAGGCGGTAAAGGCCACTGTTGTTCTGACCTCTGGTTTTGAGGGAACAACTGCTTTGACGAAAGAGCTGCAGACGTGGGTAAAGCAAAAAACCGCGCCGTATAAGTACCCGCGCATCATCGAGTACGTAGAAGAGCTGCCGAAGACGGTCAATGGCAAGATTCGCCGCGCCGCCATTCGCGAAAACGACGAGAAATAGTTTATGGCAAACGGTTACGACATTCTTGAATACGGCCCTGCACCCTGCGCAGTGAATATTGTGGTGGGTCATTACGGAGCGGGGAAGACGAACATTAGTCTGAACTGGGCGTTCGATCTTGCAAGGCAGGGGAAAAACGTCACGCTTGTTGATTTTGACGTGGTGAACCCGTATTTTCGCTCAAGTGATTACGCTGCCCAGCTTGCAAATGCGGGCGTGGCGGTTATCGCTCCGAATCTGGCGGGATCTTCGCTTGACAACCCCAGCATTTCAGGGTCGGTGGGAACGGCAATCTCCCAGGCGTATGAGCAGTGGGCGCAGGGAGATTGCTCATCGGTGCTGGTGATTGATGTGGGCGGCGATGATGCCGGCGCCACTGTTCTGGGACGCTTTGCTTCCGAAGCCGCGCAAGGCCTCTATCAGATGCTCTACGTGGTGAACCAATATCGCAACTTGACGCGCGAGCCGGAAGAAGCCCTGGAAATCATGGAAGAGATTCAGACGAAATCGGGGCTGCGCGTTACCGGCGTGGTGAATAACTCGCATCTGCGTGATCAAACCGATGCGTCCACCGTGATTGACGCTTTGGGTTTTGGACGGGCGTGTGCGGTGGCTGCGGACGTTGATTTAGTGTGCACAACGGTTCCAAAAATGTCCTTTGAGCAGATAAATCAGGCATTCAGCCAAGAAGAACAAGACGTAACGCTTTATCCTATTTCGATGCTTGTTCGTACTCCCTGGGAGTAAGATACTGGGCGTTTTGAGAGAGATTGTGGTTTCACAAGATGACAAGAGAGAGGAAACAGTATGGCGCATATTAGTGTCGATCATGTTTTCTGCAAGGGCTGCGGTCTTTGCGTTGACGCGTGTCCCGTTGGCATTGTCCAGCTGGACAGCTCTGTCATCACGGCAAAAGGGTATCACCCGGCTGCCTGCATAGATGACGAAAAATGCACGGGCTGCGCCACTTGCGCCACCATGTGCCCCGATGTTGCCATTACGGTCTGGAGGTGATCAACGTGGCTGAAAAAGTGCTGATGAAGGGAAACGAGGCGCTGGCTGAGTGCGCATTGCGCGCAGGGTGCCGCTATTTTTTCGGATACCCCATTACACCGCAAACGGAACTTGCGGCATACATGTCGAAATGCATGCCCAAGATTGGCGGAACGTATCTGCAGGCTGAAAGCGAAATTGCCGCCATCAACATGGTATACGGTGCCGCTGCTGCCGGCGCCCGCGTTATGACGTCTTCTTCTTCGCCGGGAATTTCCCTGAAAAGCGAAGGTGTGTCTTATATGGCAGGTGCCGATTTGCCAGGCGTTATCATCAATGTGCAGCGTGGCGGCCCCGGTTTGGGTTCCATTCAGCCTTCCCAGTCTGATTATTGGCAGGCAACGCGCGCGCTGGGTCATGGCGATTTCCATATGATTGTGCTGGCGCCTTCCACTGTTCAGGAAATGGCCGATTGCGCGTATAACGCATTCGACATTGCCGATAAATACTTGACGCCCGTCATGATTTTGGCCGATGGCATGCTTGGTCAAATGATGGAACCAGTTGTTCTGCCCGAGCCGAAGGCGGAGCTGCCCGAAAAGCCGTGGGCTATTACAGGCACGAAGGACAAGCGCGCTCACAACATTGCAAACTCGCTGTATCTTGATCCGGCGTTGCTTGAGCAGAAGAACTTCGAGCGCTATGAGCGTTACGCGGTTATCAAGGAAAAGGAGCAGCGTGCTGAAGAGTTCATGGTTGATGACGCGGATATCGTGTTGGTTGCATTCGGTGCAAGCGCGCGTATTGCCCGTTCTGCTGTGGTCAGCGCGCGTGAGCAAGGTATCAAGGCGGGTCTTATCCGTCCTATTACGTTGTGGCCGTTCCCCGAGAAAGTTGTTGATGCCGCCGCAAATCACGTCAAGCACTTCCTTTCCGTTGAGATGAACATGGGTCAGATGATTGACGATATTCGCCTTGTTTCCGCTGGCCGTGTGCCTGTTTCTTTCTACGGACGCACGGGCGGTATTATTCCTACGCCGGCAGAGGTTTTGGCAAAGATTGTTGAGTTGAACGAAGAGGCGGGTGAATAACATGGCTGAAGAGAAGATTGTTTTCCAGCGTCCTCACGCGTTGCTTCCCGTTGTAACGAATTATTGTCCGGGCTGCGTCCATGGTATTGTGAACAGGCTTGTTGCCGAAACCATTGATGAGCTGGGCATTGAGGGGCGCACGGTAGGCGTTGCTCCCGTTGGTTGCTCGGTTATGGCGTACAACTTCTTCGGATGCGATATGGCCGAAGCGGCTCATGGTCGCGCTCCGGCGGTGGCAACGGGTATTAAGCGCGTTTGCCCTGATAACATTGTATTTTCCTATCAAGGCGACGGCGACTTGGCTTCTATCGGCATGGCGGAGACCATCCATGCCGCCACGCGTGGCGAGCATATCACCATCATCTTCATCAACAATGCCATTTACGGCATGACCGGCGGTCAGATGGCTCCTACCAGTTTGCCGAATCAGGTGACGCAGA
>CAKUDT010000025.1 GCA_934645125.1 uncultured Eggerthellaceae bacterium | reverse complement strand
TGTTGTCAGCAACGTCGTTTGCTTGCGCGTAGAGCGATGGTTTTGCGCCGTCCATACATACCAGATGCATTGCCTGCAGGCCATTGCGAAGTGCCGTGGAAGCAGCACTTTCCTGCCAAAGGATAGACGTGGTGTCCACCGGCACACCCGACACCTGCGAAGCGTGCTTTGCGTAGCGCTTCATGCGCGAAGATGCTACAGCGGGCTTCAAAATGCCTTCCCGTGCCACGGTGCACAGCGAGCCCGCGCCCAAGGAGTCAAGCTCAATCACAATGGCGCCGCGCAAGTCGGGGCGGTGCGCTTCGATAAACTCTTCCATGCCGGCGTGGCAATCAGTTTCGGCACCCAGCGCCACAAACCACACCTCAGTATCAATGCCGCCCGCGCGGAAGTCTTCGATTCGCTGCTGAACTGCATCCAGCTCGCCTTCGGAAACAGCAGCAACGGAACCCGTTGCGCCGCTGTCTTCTTCCGAACCGTAGCGATCGGCAATCAGCTGACACACGCGTGCGTACTCTTCGTTTTCGGCGGCACGAGAATCCTGATGCGGCGCATAATCGCCGTGATCGTCCGCGAATTCGTCGTTCTCACGGTAATCATCCTCGTACCCGTACTGATCGCGCGCATCGTAGCGCTCGTCATCTCGCGTGCGCGCAGAGTGGCTGCTGCGATTGCCCGCAGCTCCACGACCCGATTTCGAAGCGCCCTTCTCGTCTTTACCACCCGGCAGCGAACCACGCACGCGCGAAGCAGCGTCGGCAGCGTTGCCCGCCAAGTCGGACAACTTGCTTGAGAACGCGCCGCCCCTCCACGTGCGGTCATCGTCATCATCGCCGTTGAAGAACGACGAGAAGTCGTTGTCGTCGTAATCGAAATCATCGTCGTCATAGTCAGCATCATCGTACGCGGCAACGTTGTCGAATGCTTTTGTCGAATACGAATCGTCGTATACATCGTAGTCGTCATCGTATTCGTAATCATCATCCGAACGATAGTCATCGGCATCGTCGTCGTAGCTATCTTCTTCGCTGTAGCTATCCCAGGTACCATGGGAGACAGCATCATGGGCGCCATAACTTGAATCGTCGTCATCTCCCCAGCTGTGGGCCAGCGCTTGCTCTTCTTTCTTCTTGTGGCCAAAGAGCTTGTCGAAAATGCCAAAGCCGCGCTTTTTCGGCATGTCAACATATTCGGGACCCGCATACGCGCCGGTCTCCGTGTAGTTTTCTTCGAACGCCGAATCATCAACGTCGTCAACAAAGAGTTCTTCCTCATCGGCAACATCCAAGGTCAATGCCTCGGTCACCGGAGCGAAGGAGCCCGTAGCGCCCGCAACCGGTTCAAAGGTTTGCGTTTCGGGAACACGCTCGAACATGCCAGAAAGCGAAGGTAAGCTTGTCCGCAAATCCGCCTGAGACGGAGTTGCAGCATCGATTGAAGGGATCATGGTAAGCAGGCTCTTTGCGGCGGTCTCGCCCGACTCTTCCGCTTCTGCCAGCGGTGCGCGCTGCTTTTGAATATCCACCACGGGAAGGGACCCCGTCACACTCAAGTCAGGCAACGTCAACGGCTGACGCGGCTGCTCGGACGCAATGGGCTGAGCCACTACGGTATCGCCCGTGCGGGCACCCACGGCAGCAGCCATGAAGTAATCCATGGAAATGGGAGCAGGCTCGGCCGGCTGTTGCTCTGCAGCGGGCGCGGCTGACGCTTCCGCCGAAGAAACGTCCATGAGCGGCGTAAGCGGTTCCGCAACGGGAACGGAATTTGCACCGGCTGCTGAAGCAGGCTGCACGGTTTCAACTATTTCGGGAAGCGCCGTTGAAGTCGGCGCGCCAATGGTGGCATCCACAAACTCCACGTGCTCCGCAGGAGCCTGAGCGGCCGCAGCGGGCGCGGCAGGCGGTACCGCGGCAGAGTCGGCCGCCGACGTTGCAGGTGCGGCTACTCCCTGAGGAGCGGAATATGCTTCCGACTGTGCGGGATGAGCGGTTTCTGCGTTTGCGGTAGGCGCAGCAGCGGGCGCAGGCTCGGCAACAGCAGCAGTCGTAGTGGGTGCGGAAACAGGCTTCTGACCTGCGCGGGCGGCGGCAAAATTCTGCTTGAACTGCTGATCAAGCGACGGCATTTCATCCATATCCAGGAAAGATGTTTCCCGTGAAACATCATCCAAGCGCTGCTCAGCGGCTTCAAGCGCCATTGCGAACGTGGAGCGCTTGATCTCGGTAGGAGCAACATTTGCCGGCTCTTTGCGACGAGCAGCGGCAAGACCTGCGGAAAACCAGCTGGGAACTTCGTTGGCAGGGGCAGGTTCGGGCGCTGCAGCAACCGGCGCTGCGGCTTCCTGCTCGAAAACATCGTCCATCGCACCCATACCGGCAGCGGCGGCGTCTACAATCTCGCCACGCACGGCATCAACGGCAAACCCGGCAGCCGCACCAGCGGCAACCGCAGCGGGAACAGCCATGGCGGCGGCACCCGCGGTACCTACAACGCCAACTCCAGCAGCAACGCCTGCGGCAGAAGCGCCTTGCGGCTGCAGCTGCGCACCCATCGGCGCCTGAGATGCATCGAAGCCTTGCGAAGCATCCGGCGCCACAGCAGGCTGCGGCTCCCACGCGGCATCAGAGGCCGCGGCGGCGTTGTCGGCGGCAGCAGCTGCAGGAACAGCAAGAGGCGCGCCAAAAGCATCAACCGGCGTGCCTTCCTCGTAGATGAGCTGCGCACCTTCGGGAACAACGCCCTGTTCATACGCTTCTTGCGCACCATGAATCACCGGCTGCTCATCGGCGGCGGCCTGCGTAATGCGGCGCGCCACTTCCAGCATAACGGCAATACCCGACGCACTGCTGTTCGCACCGTCGTTCAAACCCGATGCCTTCTCCATAGCGAAAGAAATCGCAGGCAGGGCGGCAGCCAGGCAAATAACCACCAGCAAAATAGTGGTGATGACAAACGCAACGCCTGTGGAATGCAAGAAAAAGATCGACCTGATCAGCAAGAATACGGGCAGAACAACCATGCCGATGCGCGCAGCTTTTGCAAGCACGGGCATGGCGGCCAAAAACGGAGGATTGAGCTCGGGGCGAACGGAACCGCTATCGGTGCGCGCCACCAGAACAACTTTGCGGCGGCGGCCCTTCCCTTCTTGAGCCGAAGGGGGCACATAACGGGCCACAACATTTTGGCTGATGCCCTTATCAAGAAATTTCGAAAGAATCGGCTTGCCCAGCTCTTCCGACATGAAGAGCACGGCGCAAATAAAGGAAACAATCACGGCAGGCAGCGCGATGACCGGCACAAACAGCGAAACCAGCGCAAGAACCACCGCCAACACAGAACAGAGCAGACGCGTTTTCTTATGCGACACCGACCCCTGGAATTCTTCGATTTCCGCAGGAAGTCCCAGCTCTTCGAACTCACGCGCAATGTACAGGGCGGCTTGCTGCTCTTCCTCGGTGGCAACAGGACGCGGCCCAATTTCGGAAGCCAAATGCTCGACGGTTTTTATCATTTCAGCCATAAGTGACCTTTCGCATGCGTAAAAGCCCAGTTATTTGGGTATATTCTAATTAATTATACACTGATAATTCCAGCGAGGCATGGTTAAGAGGAAGTCGAACGAAGATATTCACGAAGCTCGGTATCAAGAGAGGCCGCTTCGGTCAATAACTCGCTGTATTGGCTCTTAAATTCATCCACCTTCTTGAAGAAGGGGTCGGTCGCAAGCGTTGTTATATCAGAGGTAAACGAATTCGCTTGCGAAACAGCCCTGCTATCGCAGCTATTGTATTCATCGCTTTCCGTGGTAGCCAAATCAACATCTTCCGCTTCGATTGCTTCGCAAGCTGCAATCAAGTGATCAAGCGCTTCGATACGTATCTCAATATACGCGGTATAATCAGATAATGCCAGCTCAGGGTACTGTTTCTTCAAACCTGCCAGCTCGGTTTTAGCTTGCTTGAAATCCGAACGTGCTGTTTCGGCGCCCATCTTCGTTTGCACAACGGAATCGGAATCAAGCGCTGAGAATGCGGAAACAAGCTGGCGCACGCTGGCATCGGCTGCAAGTAAGTTATCCCAGGCATCGTTTAATTCATTGCATTGTTGGTCAACGGTAAGTGCCTGCTCAATCATCGAAGAACCCAACGTGAGCATAGAGCGGCGCGCCTCAATGGCCGCCAATGTATTCTGAGCTGCTTGAACGTCTTTTTCATCGGTAAGCGAAGATTGCACGCGCTTCACCAGCGTTTCTGCATTGCTCAAATGCTGACGCGCCGTGGGAAGTTTTTCCTGCACGGTTTTCATTGCAGCAAGCGATTCGTCACTCAACATGTCCGAGAACGAAGCGTCCATTTCCGAAAGAATCTCATCGGCTTCGACAACTTCCGAAAGAGAAGACGTCAAAACCTGCTGATAGGACTGGTTGAGCAGATAGCCCTCGTAATAGCCACGCGCCAAAGAATATACGCCCACGGCCGCTGCCGCTATAATCAAGCACGCAAGACCTACCACACCCACACGGCGCGCGGTGCGGGCGCGCTGCTGCTTCTTTTCGGGAGAAGCCGCATGAGCTGCGGGGATATCGGTGACACGTGCCTTGCTGCGGCGCCCTGACTTTGCCGCACCAACAGCAGATCCCGTGAAATCTTCCGTAAAGCCGCTCGTAACAGTTCCGCCAGAAATGGCGTTGCTGCCCAACGAAACCGTGCCCGTGGGATCGTGCTCAACGGCAGCAGATGCAAATTCACCCGATGACAAGGGCAAACCTTTTTCGCGTTTGGGAGCGCCCTTTATCTTTTTCTTTCCCGGAAGAGAGAAAAGCGCAACTTTTCCCAGCGGGTTTCCGTGTTTAGGCTGATTCGCTGCATCTTGGCGCTGTTTTTTCGCATCCAAAACGCTGAACGAAATCTCGTTCGACGTACCCACTGTATTGTTTTTCACATGCAAACTATGCATGCCGAACTTGCGCGCCGTCATGGACGTTATTCCTGATTCTTCCGAATGTCAGCAACGATTTCCGCACAAGTCATGATCTTAACGTTTTTGCTGGGCATTGAGCGCAGGAACGTCTTTCCATACCCCTTGGAAAGCAAGCGATGGTCGGCAAGGATAAGAATTCCCTGGTCAGTGTTGGTGCGAATCAAGCGTCCTGCTGCCTGCTTCATTTCAATCACAGCAGCCGGCAACACATAATGGCGCCAAGCATCGGCATCGCGCGAACCGCGCTCGCACGACAGCGGGTCGGTTGGCTTCGCAAACGGTAACTTCGGCACAATCACGCCGCGCAGTGTGGAACCCGGTGCGTCAAAGCCTTCCCAGAAGCTCTTCAGTGCAAACAGTGAGAGCTGCTTATTCGACAGGAATTCATCGCGCAGACCCTTAACGGAAACGCCCCATTTCTGGCACACCAGGCGTAAATCCGCTTCTTTGAGCTGGGGATTTACCGCTTCATAGCAAGCGTCCATCTCACGACGATTCGTAAAGAGCGTCAACATAGATCCATTTTGCGCCAAATGTGCCGCCACAAGCAGCTTTTGCAAATGCGCCAGATAGCTGCGCTCGGCAGGATCGGGCATGTCGCTGGGCACGTAGATGGTCATGTTGTTGTCAAAATCGAAGCTGGAATCAAGTCTGAGCGTAGCGGCCTGGGAATTCTCGCTTTGGTTGAGACCCATGGCGTTCTCGAACGCCTCAAAACTCTCGCCAATGGCAACGGTCGCCGAAGCATACACAACGGAATGCGTGCGTTGGTACAGTGAATCCTCCAGCATGAAGCCCATATTCAGCGGCAACGCTTCGATGCAGTCAACAAATCGATCCTTCTTATGCGAAATCGTAGCGGAATACGCATACAGCTCAGAAGGCTTCGAGAACACGGTCTCACACACGTCAAGAACTTCGCGCAGCGAAAGCGCAATAACGGCAATCTCTCGCTGAAGGGCCGCGGCGGCCGTATCTTCCTCAAGATAGACAACAAGCTCCTGACATGCAGATATAAGCTTTTCGGAAGTGTTTTGCACTGCTAAGGCGCGCGCACTCAATTCCGTGAAACGCTGACCCTTACGCACCTCATCGTTGATCCACAGATCAACGAATTCGTAGTTCTTATTGCGCGCAGTATCGTAATACAGCAGCTCCTTGACCTGCGGAACATACTCTTTTACCGCCTCATCGAACTCTTTACCTGCGGAAAACGCTTTTCCTGTCAGGGCATACAGTAAATTCTCCTGGCTTTCGTCTTTCGTGACGGCAGCACGACGCTGTACGCGTGCGAAAATATTGCGACTATCGTCAGACGCCACTTTATGAGCAATGTTGACCAGCTCTTCAGACGAAAGCTTGCTAGAAAACGCCTTGCGCGCTTCCTGCTCTGCTCCATGGGCCTCATCAACCACCCAATAGCGAATCGGCGGCAGCAGACCGCCATCGGCTGCAAGATCGCAAAAAAGCAGGCTGTGGTTTGTCACCACAATGTCTGCCGCTGCAGCCTTACGGCGAGAACCGTGCACAAAGCAACTCGCGCCGTAATACGGGCACTTGCGACGCAGACACTCCTGGCTTCCGCATGTAATAGACCAACGCGGAAGCAGGCGATAGTCAATTTTCAGCGTATCAATGTCGCTGTATTCCGACTGCTCGATAAAAGAGAGAAGCGCTGCAGCCGCAACGGCGCAGGTCGTTTGTTTGTCGCCCAACATGCGATCGAACTGGTGCTCGGCCACCAAATGCTCAATTTTGCGCAAGCAGGGGTAATGCGAAAACCCCTTCAAGGCGGCATACGTAAGGCCGCCCAACGCTTTGTCAAGCAAGGGAAGCTCATGGTAGATCAGCTGGTCAAGCAACGCATTTGTTTTCGTTGCAACACCAACCGTTATGTTATTTTTCTTCGCCAAAAGCGCCGCGGGAAGCAAGTACGCCATGGATTTGCCCACGCCGGTGCCGGCCTCCACAACCAAGTTCTCCGACTGCTCGAACGCCTTTCCTACCGCGCACGACATCTGACATTGCTCGTCACGACGCTCGAACTGCTGGTAAAGGCCCCCAACAAGACCGTCTTCGCTGAACGCTGCCGCGATTTCCTCTTGCGAAGGCGCTTTAATGCCTACCAACGGATCATCTGCCAGCGTCTCGGCATCGACACGCGATTTCAAATCGCAGGCGCTGACCGCTTCCCGACGCGTACCACGCAGCGAGAAACGAGGAACCGTTTCGCCTTGCGCAGCAGCAGCTTTTTCGTTCTGCTGGTTGAAATAACCGAACACAACCTGCGTCGACCACTCTTCAGGAGTCGCAAAACCCGCAATCAGCGCAACAAGGGGGGCAGGCATGGATGCAATAGCCGCCAACAACACCGGAAGCACCGCACAGGTTGCTTCCACATCGGCGTCGGCGCGATGCGTAGAAAGGGGCAGGTCGAAAGCGCGCACCAGGTCAAGCAGGCGATGCGACTTCAAGCGCGGCAAGCCAATGCGTGCCAGGTCAAGCGAATCCACCCAGGTGTTTTCCAGAAGAGGGTACCCGGCCGGATGTTTCGTAGTAAACGTGCGGTCAAAATCGGCATTGTGAGCCACGCAAATGGCATTGCCCACGAATTCAACCAGCTGCTCCAGCGCTTCATTCGGCGTAGGCGCACCGGCGATATCTTCCTGGGAAATATGCGTCAAGTGGACAATTTCTTCAGGAATCTCCTTGCCTGGATCAACAAACGTGTTGAACCACGCAACAATCTTGCCGCCCTCAACGCGCGCGGCGGCAATCTGAATCAAATCATCGTGGTTGTAAGATAAACCGGTGGTTTCCGTATCGATAACCACCACGTTATTGCTGAATATACCAAAATCGGCCGCTTGCGCAGCCTCTTTCAATGCTCCATAGCGCCTGCAAACACTCTCAGGAGTGCCGTCGCAGATAAATTCTTGCAGGGAAGCGCTTATTCCCGTAATGTGTCTTTCCATAGTGAGAAGCGTACCATCTCTTACTCTTTCATACAAACCATTACCCCGAAAAACCACGGTATCAGGAGTTTTTCATGCTTAACGATTTTTGCTACAGCACTTACGCACGTTTTGAGACGGAATCGCGCGCGCAAGGCGCAGCGCTTATGGGCGGCGACCACCTTATTGGCGATATTTACACCCTTGAATCCGAATTGCAGGAAGATCGTTCGTATCGCATTTGGTTGGTTAATCGTTTTGGCGCGAAAGTTGCCTTCCTTGCTGCCAACGAAGAGCATCGAATCCTTTCTTTACAGGCACGCGGATGGACCCTGCGCGCGCTCTTATCGTTTGTTGCTTTGGGGCAAGAGCCCATCGGTTATTGGGGAGAAGTCGTTTTACTCTGCAACGACCCCCACTACGACCAGGAGTTCAACGCATTTGCCCTCAATCTGCGCGAACTTATGGCTCAGGGCATTCGACCCGCCGTCGATTTCACCGAACAGGCCGCTCGTCAGATTATCGAATCCAAGGGAACATGGCTTCCCTCCGACCGCGTGGGGTCACCCCGCATCGGAAAAGATTCCGCTTTGGTGAAAACGCACCGCTCTGCATCGGAAAAGCTTATCGAGGCAGGACGCCAGAAAAACAAGGGCTGTTATGCCACTACAATCATCATCTGGATCGTTGTCGCCGTTGCCTTGATTGCAGGCGTTGCCAAACTGCTCGGTTTATTCTAGCGACCTTCTGCTTTTTCTTCCTGCAGGGCCTTTGCTTGGCGAATCTCCAAATTGTCACAGCAGTTCTCAAACGCTAAGTCAATCAGGCGTTTGGCAAGCTGTGCGAAGGAATATCCTTTTGCGCGGGCGGCATCGGGCAAAAGCGATGTTTCCGTCATGCCAGGGATGGTATTCGTTTCAAGAATCCACGCCTCGCCCCAACCGTCAACAATGAAATCAGAACGGGAAACGCCCGCGCACCCCAACGCTTTATGAGCAGCAATGGCCATACCCTGCAGTTTCGCGGACAGATCATTTGGAATTGGCGCGGGGCACAAATGCTGGGAACCACCGGGTGCGTATTTCGCTTCGTAATCGTAATACGCTGACTGAGGAATAATCTGGATAACGGGCAGCGGCTCAATCTCATCGTTTCCAATAACCGCAACGGTAAATTCGCCGCCCGCAACATATTGCTCAATGAGCACTTCCTGGCTAAAGCTCAACGCTTGCGCAACTGCATCAAGAATAGCTTCTTCACCGTCAACAATATAAACGCCGTTGCTGCTGCCTTCCGAGCAGGCTTTCACCACACAATGCGATCCGATTTTCGCTAAGACTTCGTTTATATCAACGTCTTCAAGGCGCGTATAGGATAAAGAACCAGGTGTTTGAATACCCGCAGCCTCATACACCATCTTCGATTTCGCCTTATTGATAGCAAGAGCACTTGCAGCAACGCCCGACCCAATATAGGGAATGCCCAGAATCTCAAGCATCCCTTGAATAGTGCCGTCTTCGCCGCCTTCGCCATGAAGAGCAAGAAACGCAACATCAAAATGTCCGCTTACCAACGCGACAAGGTCTTCTTTGACAGAAGGGTCGAGCATAGTAACTTGAAAACCCGCCTCAAGCAGTGCGGTCTGAGCTCCCTTACCCGATACAAGCGATACCGCTCGCTCACCACTGGTACCGCCGCAAAGCAGCGCGACATTGCATTCGGAAGGGTTTGTGTATGCAGCCATGTAAGGCGCTCCTTATTTCGAAATATCGTGAAATTCGTCGAGAAATGTCGTATATCAAGCTGTTCTCTTAAAACAATGTTCCAAGTATAGCAAAGAGTCTTCTATAATGCCGATTATGAAAACAAGCATTTACACTCTTTCACGTAATCGACTTCTTAGTTTGGTAAAAGAAGCCGGACAACCTGCATTTCGCGGGAAACAACTTTATGAATGGCTCTACGTTCATTACGTTGATTCGTTTGACGAAATGAGCAATCTTCCAAAAACGCTCCGTCAAAAACTTGAAGCAGATTACTCCCTTATCAAACCAAGCGTGTTTCATAAGGCTGTTTCTTTTGATGGAACCAGAAAATATGTCTTTCAGCTGGAAGATGGCGCTCTTATCGAATCTGTTGGCATACCATCTGGAAAAAACAACGAACGTTTGACGGTTTGCTTTTCAACCCAAGTTGGCTGTGCTATGCAATGCCAGTTTTGCGCCACCGCAAAGGAAGGATTCACGCGTAATTTATCTATTGGCGAAATTGTGAGTCAAATTCTTTTAGTCCAAGAGGATTTTCAACAGCGTGTCTCCAATATTGTGGGTATGGGACAAGGTGAACCGTTTGCGAACTACGATAACGTGCTAGAAGCGATTCGCATTTTAAACGATCCCAAGGGAATTGCTATTGGCGCGCGCCATATAACAATCTCGACTTGTGGTCTATTTCCTGGCATTGAGCGATTCTCGCAAGAACCGGAGCAATTTACGCTGGCAATCTCCCTCCATGCCGCCCTTCAGAACAAGCGCGATAAATTGATGCCACGCGTTGCGAATATGCCGCTTTCCGAATTGAAAGAAACGTTGCAGCACTATACCGCGGCTACAAATCGCCGCGTAACACTCGAGTATTTGCTCATTAAAGGGGTGAATGACAGCGAAGAGGACGTGAAAGCGCTCGCCCGTTTCTGCACGAATCTTCTTTGCCATGTTAATTTGCTACCTTTGAACGACATTGATGATTCTCCTTGGAAGCCCTCTGACCAATCGGTTGCAAATCACTGGGTCTCAATACTTATGGGCAAGGGAATTGAGACAAGCATGCGTCAGTCGCGTGGATCCGATATTGATGCAGCATGCGGACAACTGAAAAATTCTCTTCGCAAGAAATAAGAAGCTAATGATTCTTGCTCCAAACGGCAAGACGAAGACATAAATGCTAACACCGCAGGATTCAAAGCTGTGAACCAAAGATTTATCATGAAACAAAGCATCAAAAAAAGAGTGTTTCACGTGAAACACTCTTTTTTTTCTTACCATTTTAAACTGGTGTTTTATTGTTCGTCGCTTGCTTCGCTTTCGTTCGCAAACATCGCGGTAAACAAACGCTGCAGATCATCTTCGTCCTTGAATTCAATCTCAATTCGATTGCGCCCTTGGGATGTCTTGACTTTAACCGTCGTGTTCAGGCGGTCATGGAGGCTGCGCGCCACTTTCTTATACGTCTTTGGAACAGCGTTTTGCGCGGACGGCGCCTTCTTCTTAGGATCAAGCGACATCAAGCGTGCAAGATTTTCTGCTTCGCGTACAGAAAGCTTAGATTCAAGAAGCTTTTGCGTAAGCTTCATACGTCCCTCAGGTGTTGGGATAGAAAGAATCGCGCGGGCATGACCAGCGGTGATTTTCTCCTCATACAACAATTTCTGAGCTTCTTCAGGCAAATCCAGCAAACGAACCGCATTCGCAACGGTAGAGCGTCCCTTGGAAACCATCTGAGCAACCTGAGATTGATTCAGATTCTTCTTATCCATAAG